>CAYYEE010000204.1:0-7642 GCA_964470775.1 uncultured Planctomycetota bacterium
AAGCCGGGTTTGGAAGTCCGTGTGAAGTCCCTCCGCTGCCTCCGTCAGCAGTTGGATGGCCGCCTGCGCGTGCGACCGCCGCGGCTGGCGCACGGTCGTCAGCGGCGGATCCGACGTCTCCGTCTCGGGCAAGCCGTTGAACCCAACCATGCTCAGGTCTTCCGGAACCCGGATCCCCAAGACACGCGCCTCTTCGAGCAGCGCCAGCGCCATCGCGTCATTCTGCGCCATGATCGCGGTCGGCAGCCGCGGACGCCGCAGATACTCGGCCATCGGGCGCCGCGCCTCCTCCAGGTCGTCCGTGCTGCACTCCATCAGAAACTCCGGGTTCAGCGACAAGCCCGCCGTGGTCATGGCCGCGAAAAAGCCCGAGTAGATCGTTCCCAGATCGTTATGCGGGACGCCGACGTAACCGATTTGCTTGTGGCCCTCCGCGATCAGGCGGCGTGTCGCCTCGAAGCACCCGTTGGCTTTGTTCACCAGAACCCGGTGGCACGGAAGAGCGCCGGGAACGGGAACCGGCCGGCTGCCATGGACGACAAACGGAACGCGGCGCTCGGTCAGCCACGCCATCAGTTTCTCGTGGTACATCCACACCAGGACGCACCCCTGCTCCTCCACCGCAAAATTCTTCGAGAGCGCGTCCTCAAATCTGGTGTTCCCCTGAAGAAGCACGATGCGCATCACCGCGTGGCGCTGCTCAATCGCCTCCGAGTACCCGGCCAGATACTCCTCGCGCGCCACCTGAAAAACCCGCTCCCGAAGCGGCTTCTCCATGATCAGACTCACGCACCGCACCTTCCGCGCCCCAGCCGCGGCAGGCTCCACCGGCTTCGGCCGGTAAAACGTGCCCCGCCGCGGCATCCGCAGAAGAATGCCCTCCTTCTCCAGCTCCGCCATCGCGCTCTGCACCGTGTTCATCCCCACCTGATACCGGCGCCCAAACTCGCGATACGACGGCAAGGGCTCGTGCGTCGCTGGCGCGAGGTCTTGGAGATCGCGCCGGATCTTCTCCGCCAGCGCCGCCACTGACTTGCTCGGTTCACATACGACGTTCGTCATCTGGCCAAGTCTCACAAGATTTCAGTGGCTCTGTTACCGATAGTGACAGTGACTCTCCATATTCGTATTATTTAATCAATAGCCCGGTTTGTCAATAGTCAAGACCGGTTTTTTGATGCAGTGGCATTTACGTTTGCAGTGATCTTTGATATCGTCACCCTCGGCGCTTGGGAAGGGTACTCAGCGGGGGAGGATAGGGGAATGCGCGCAGTCAGATGCCACACGATGTCGCTCCTCGGCGTGTTGGTGTGCGTATCAGCCGCCTTCGCTTACGAGCCGCAAACCGACGCCACGGCGTACAGGATCATCCTCTGGGAGAACGGCGACCCCGCCAAGTGCGCCACCGTGACCGGAGCATGGGACAAAGTCGGCCCCGATGGCCGCGCCGGCCACCCCCAGTGCAATGTCCGCGTGTCGCGCGAACCCGGCGCCAACGGCGTTCACTGGCGCATTGAGGTCAAACCCAAAGCCGCCTGGGGCGTAGCCGAGGTCCACTACCCCATCCTCCTGCTCCCCAAACTCCCCGATGACTACCTCGTCGTCGCGCGTCGAGTAGGCCAGCGCTGGCCCATGAGCTTTGCCACCCGCAAAGGCGACATGCCCCTCTCCTGGTCAAGCCGCAGCGAAATGCAGGGCATCCCCGACCTGCAGAACAAGAAAGCCTTCTTCTGGGCCCGCTACCCCAGCAGCGACCTGACGTTCCAGATGATCGCCTACGAGAACGACGCCGAAGGCTGCATGATCTGGACGCCAGACCCCGAAATCTGGGTCAAGGACTTCATTCTCTCCAACGAAGTGGCCGGCGCGGACAAGGCCTGCTTGGCCTACGTCTGCCACTTCCCCGAAGACACCGGCCAGAAAGGAACGGCCTTCCACAGCCCCTACCCCGTCGTCACAACGTCCTACAACGGCGGATGGTTCAACGCCGCCATGATCTACCGCGACTGGGCCCTCAAACAATGGTGGTGCGCCAAAGGCAAAATCCACGACCGCCCAGCCACGCCCGCCTGGTACAAGGACCTCCACATGTGGGGCGGCGCCGCGGGCGACGAGCCGTGGATACGCCAGTCCACCCTCCCCATGGCCCGCAAGGTCATGCAAGGCCGCTCATGGGGCGCCCAGTTGATGAACTGGAGCCACATCTGGGACGCTGGCATGACCGCCTCGCCCCTCTACCTCCCCGCCGCCAATCACGAGACCTTCCCCGCCTTCATCAAAGACCTCAGCGCCGAGAAAGCCTTTCTCGCCCCCTACTTCATGTTCAGCGGCGCAACAACGCAAAGCAAGGAAGTCTACTCCAAGGTTTCCGCCGCCGTCCTCATGAACCCGGACGGCGCGATTCCCACCATGTACTTCCTCGCTCGGCTCGATCAGTTCCTCGAACGACGCGCCGCCCAGGGCAGACTGCTCCCCAGCTACGTCCAGTGGGGACGATCCGCCCTCAAGCTCAAGGAGGACATCGAGGCCGCGTGGAACGGCCCCGTCAACGAAACGCTCATCAAGGCGCTGGACCATTACCCCATGCTGCCCTCCGAGCGCGCCGCGCTGCAAAAGTCCCTCCGCGAGTCCTGGGGCAAAGACCCCGCCGCCATCTCGCGCATCCGCTTCTACAACGAGTTCCAGAAGACCGACCTCGCCCACAAGCCTTTTCTCGAATACTGCGTGGCCCAGGTCGACAAGGCCATCCGTGACTACGGCCTCTCCGCCGTCTACTTCGACACATTCCCCCACAGCGCCATCCCCTGCTACAACAAAGCCCACGGCCACCCCCTCGGCTATGGCCGCCACATGGCCCGCTCGTCCAGGGACCTCTGCCAGCGCCTGCTGCAAAAACACCCCTCCCTCATCATTGTCTGCGAATCAGGCGCCGGCGAGCACCTCATGGACTCGCTGCACCTCACCTATCACAAGGGCATCTACACCCCCTACTGCATCCCGCTCTTCGCCGCCGTATACCAGGGATACCTCGACTACACCAACTGGTGGATGTGGCCGCCCTATGACCGCCTCGACGACTTCGCCAGCTCCCTGGCCCACTCCATACACCTCGGCTACATGCCCGGCGGCGCCGTGGCCGGCGGCCTCATCCCCCAGCTCGGCCGCCCCCCGGAACCAGAAGTCCGCCAAGACCCCAAGGTCAATTTCCTCCAGGCAACCATGGACGCGCGAGCCGCCTGCCGCGACTACATCGTCGCCGGACGCCGCATGCAGGACCCCGTCCTCGTCGGACCGCCCCCGCGCAAGGTCAAATGGGGCCAGGACACCAGCTACTACGCCAAACACCCCAACAATTCTGCGCCGCAGCCGGTCGAAATGATGCTCTCCCCGGTCCAAGCCTCACGCTGGCGCAAGAACGGCGACCCCGCCAAGGACCTTCTCCTCTTTTCCAACGACTCCGGACAGAACCATACCGTCACCGCGGACGGCCTAACCGTCGAAGTCCCCGCCTATAGTTGGAAGACGGTCGAGATCCCGGCAAGCCTTCCTCGACCGCTCCCTGCCGCGCGGTCCTCTCCAGCGCCCGTCGCGCAGGCGGCCGCGCTGCCCTTGGCCGTCGGCAGGATCGTCGAAATCAACAAGGCCCTTCGCGTCCTCGCCATCGAGCAAGTCACCCAACGCGACGGCAAGCGGGTCCGCAAGACTCTCCGCTTCCAGTTCCACCCCGCCACAAAATTCGAGAACGCCGCGTTGGACGACCTCTCCCTCGGCGACCTGGTCGAGGTCTGCCACACCCGCCCCGCCGCCCTCGCCCCCGGCCTCGACGGCGCCGCCGAGCGCGTCGTCTTCGACCCCAAGGGACGCAAAGAGGAGGAAGGCTGACCCCGCCCCGGCCGCAGGCGTTGGCGCCCCCCCGCCTGGGGCTGTTGAGGCTTGGCCGGCTTCTTGGCGCCCAGCCCTCTGCGCCTCTCCGCGCAGTCCCCCAGAACCTGCTCCGCCTCAGGGCTGCACAACATGCGCATCCAGTTCTCCCTGCAATAGGCGTGCTTGTTCGCGAATTCCTCCGTCAACGCCCCCAGCGCGAACCGGAAAGCTCCACCACCGTGCAGACCTCCGCCGCTTCACATCCCCGCATGTTCTGCCCGCGTGCGCGTCGAACAGGGCGGTCTTCTCGGGAAAGGGAAACTGGCACGCGTGCTTCCCCATCGCCAGACGCCGGACATGTTGTTGCTGGACTGAACGCAAAAAACATCATACGCGAACTTCTCGCGGTACTTGAGCATGGTCCCCGCCAAGCGCAGCTCGATATCGTCGCAATGCGCCCCGATGACCATCAGCGGTCCCGCGGACACTCCTCTCCCTTTGCGGTCCTCAGAAAGAAGCTCGCGACTCGCTACTTCACCTTGCCCTGCGGCCTGGGGGCGCAGAACTTCGCGAACACGTCGCACACGTCATCGTTCTTCAGCAGGTCGTTCAGCCCGCACATCATGAGCTGCGTCGCGCCGCCTCGCAAAATCGCCCGCAGCTCCGCCTCCACTCTCTCCGGCGTCTTCACCGGAAACGCCGGATTATCATAGTAACCGATGAAGGCGACTCCCTTCACTCCCGGCCAGTGCTTTTCCGCGTCCGCGGCGATCGTCCTGGAATACTTCTCGATCCGCCACAGATCCCAGTACTGATACCACGCCGCCGTCTGGCCGCAGAAATCCACCTTCAGCCGGTTGCCGTACAGAGGCTCAGGCGTAAACGCGGGGTAGACGTGGTTCACCACCGCGCAGCCCGGCTTCAGCGAATGCGCGTAGTCCACCATCTCGTTGTTGAACTCGACCAGGCAATCCAGGGAAAAGGCGTTCCTGGACTTGGGGTGGGCCGGGCTCAACTTATTCCTTGCGCAGTACTCCTGGAAGAGCTTGTTGCACACCGGGCAATAACATGCGTGGTAGTTCTGGTAACCGATGAAATCAAAGGCAACGCCGCTCACCGCCGGGCTGGCCAGCGCCGTCTTGATCCGCTCCTTCATCAACTCCCGCGTCTCCGGCGCGTTGAAGCAGAGCAGATTCGTCGTCAAGACCTCCAGACTCCTCCCCCCGAAATGCAAGCCCACCGGTTCGCCGCCCCACTGGTAGTTGGACTGCCACTTGTAGTTGGTCTTGGCCAGCGCCTCGAGCGCCTTCCTCTGCTTGTCCGTGACATTCCAGTCCGCCGGCGCGTCCACGCCGTCCTTCGCGCCAGGCGCTGGCCGGTGGGGAGACTTCACCCCATCGAGCATGTCCCGCGCCGCCACCTCAGCGTCCGTCATCTTCTGCAGCGCCGGCGGCGTCCCCGGGTACCTCTTCTCCCATCCCCCCGCCGACAGCGTGACGCACGGGTAAGCCTTCATGTGGTACTTGGCCAGCAGTTCCGCCGCCTTGGGCGAGGGAGTCCCGCCGATCACGTCCGTAACGCCCATCCGCGCCATCTTCGCCACGCGCGCCTCGTCCTCGCCCCCTGCGCCCCAAACGAAGAACCGCTCAAACCGTCGCAGTTCGTCCTTGAACACCACCTTCCCGTATCGGTCCGGCAAGTGGCAGTTGCAGACGCCCAGGAACGGCCAGACCCAGTACTCGTTCGCGCCTCCCGTCCGGTCCCTGTAGACCCGGCCCAGGTGTCCCCCCCAGACATCGCCCGAAACCGGCGGACATGCGCCTTTCGTGAACGGCGCCAGAGAAGTCCATGGAATCGCGATTTCCAGCGACCAGCCCTTGTCCACGTCGTGAGGAGCGTTGACCGACCCGTACACGCGCGTCGCGCTCAGCAAGCCCGGACACTTCCACTCCACGCTCGGGAATCTCTCCCTGTTCTCCCATTGACCGTCGGCGAACCCCTGCTTGTACCAGGAGTCAAAACGGACGTTGAGCGGGTTAATCTGGAACTCGACGTAATTGTCGCCATCGCCGTCTGGATCAATGAAGAGCTTGGCGAATCTGTCGATGCGCATGATCGTACATTCCAGATAAGACCACGCGCCGTCCTTGGGCCGGCCGCGCGCGCCAAGAAACGCGTCCCTGATCTGCTCCGAGCAATCCGACTCATCAATCCCCCAGTACGCGCGGATGTCGGGCTCCTCGAAGTAGTAGCCGGCATAGAGGTACTTGTCGTCCCACAGCATCTTCGCTTCCGAGAAGAAGGGAGGAGCGGACTCGTCAACGATGCCGACAAAACGCATGGGAGACGCCCTGCGCCACGCGTCCTCGTCGAGGACGCCGTCAACACGGATCTTCTCGTCCGTCTTCTGGCAGACGTACACGGTCTGGGCGGAAGGCTGCTTCGAGGCCGCCGCCCCAACGGTCTGGGCGTGGACTGCGGGCCATTCCCCGCCAATAGAGACCACGGCGGCAAGCGTCAGCGCCCCGGCTATCACTCTGCTCACGATAGGACCTCCCTAACCTTAACGGCCGTTGAAAAAGACACCGCGTCGGCGGGGACATGTTGCGCAAGCCCGCCAACGGCGGGATCGCAACGTGTCCCCGGAACAGACCGACATTTTCAACAAGCTGCTAATCCCGACGCCCCAGGTCGTGAGGCGGGCGCCGCTGTCATCGCTCCCATTCCCATCATGGACACGCCAATCATAGCTCTCTGGGGCCGCCCTCCGCCACTCCACCCGCCCGGCCCGCCACAAGGAGACGCGGTCCCGGACCCTCCTTGCTATCCAACCACAGGCGTGTATAATAGTCATCCGTGCGGGGTGGCCCAGGGGGCCTGCGCCCCCAGTTGAGCAAGATTGGGGGAAGCCAAGCGATGGACAAGCCGGTTACGGTCGTTCTGGGCGTCATCGGCGCGGACTGCCACGCCGTAGGCAACAAAATCCTGGAGCACACCTTCCGCGAGGCGGGTTTCCACGTCGTCAATCTCGGCGTCATGGTCTCCCAGGAAGAGTTCATCGCCGCCGCGGTCGAGACCGGCGCCAAGGCGCTCATCATCTCCTCCCTCTACGGCCACGGAGAGATCGACTGCCGCGGCCTGCGCGAAAAATGCGTCGAGGCCGGCCTTGACGACATCCTTCTCTATGTCGGCGGCAACCTCGTCGTCGGCAAGGCCGACTTCGCCCAGGTCCGCGACAAATTCCTCAAAATGGGCTACGACCGCGTCTTCCCGCCCGGAACCGCCCCCGAAGAGGGCATTGCGCAACTCAAACAGGACCTGCTCCGGCGCGCCCCCTCCCATGGCTGATTACCTCCTCGCCGACATCGGCAGCACCTTCACCAAGCTCTGCCTGGTCGATGCCTGCGCTGTCGAAATCCGCGGCCAGGCCATGGCCCCCACCACCATCCAAACCGACGTCAATACAGGTTTCGACGAAGCGCTGGCCCGCCTCCCCCTCCCGCCCGCGAACGTGGAAGCCACTCTTGTGTGCAGCAGCGCCGCCGGCGGGCTGAGGATCGCCGCGGTTGGACTTGTCCCCCAACTCACGCTCGAAGCCGCGCGCATGGCCGCCTTGGGCGCCGGCGGCAAAGTCGTCCGCGCCTTCGCCTATGATCTCAGCCCCGGCGACGTGTCCGACCTTCTCGAACTCAAGCCCGACATCGTCCTCCTCTCCGGCGGCACGGACGGCGGCAACACCCGCTACATCATCGCCAATGCGCGCCGCCTCCAGCAGAGC
>CAYYEE010000205.1:0-7565 GCA_964470775.1 uncultured Planctomycetota bacterium
GCGGCGCGTTGGAGCGGGGTCATCCCCCGCGGGGCGCTGGAACCCTTGCGCCAGGTGGACCTGCCGCCTTTGGCCGCGCGGCTGCTGGAATGGGCCATGCGCCTCATCTCGCCTCCCAGCCCGCCCAGCGAGGCCAGGCCATGAGCGCGATGCGTTCGACATTGGCGGGCCAGCCATGAGGATCGCCATTGTCAACAAATACCACTTTGTGAGCGGCGGGCCGGAGCGGTATCTATTTGGCGTGAAGCGCCTTTTGGAGCAGCAGGGCCACGTGGTGGCGCCGGTGGCGCTGCGGCTGGAACGGAACCTGCCTTCGCCTTGGAGCCGCTACTTTCTTCCGCCGCCGGCGGGCGAGGGCGCCAGCCACTTCCGCGATTTTCGTCTGAGCGCGCTGGGCCGGCTGCGCCTGTTGGGGCGGGCTATCTACGACTTCGACGCGCGGCGCCGCATGGCGGAATTCGTCCGGCGCGAGCGGATGGACGTGGTGTATCTGCTCAACATCTGCAACTACATTTCGCCGAGCGTGGTGGACGGCGCGCGCGAGGGGGGGGCGCGCGTGGTGATGCGCATGTCGGATTATCACTTCGCCTGCGCGGCTTATCACTTTCTGCGCCAGGGCCGGGTATGTTGCGACTGTCTGGCGGCCGGGCCGTGGCTGGGCGCGTGGCGGCGGTGCTTGCGCGGGTCGGCGGCGCTTTCGCTGGCACGGGCGGTGACCATGGCCGCGCACCGGCTGCTGGGCGTGTATCGCCGGGTGGACGCGTTCGTGGCGCCTTCGCGGTTCATGGCCAGGACGCTGGTCCAGTGGGGCGCGCCGGCGGGGCGAGTTCATTACCTGCCCAGCTTCGCGGAGGTGGAGGGCTTTGCGCCGCGCTATGAGCCGGGGGATTACGCCGTATTCTTCGGCCGGCTCAGCGCGGAAAAGGGCGTGGACGTGTTGCTGCGGGCCTGGGCGCGGATGGGGGCGGAGGCGCCGGCGCTGCGCATCGCGGGCGAGGGCGAGGCTGGGCCTGAGTTGCGGCGGCTGGCCGCGAAGCTGCGGCTGGCGAACGTGACGTTTGAGGGGTTTGTGGAGGGCGAGGCGTTGCGGCGCTTGGTGGCAGGCGCGGCGTTCAGCGTTGTTCCGTCCATCTGGGCCGACAACTCGCCCATGTCGGTCTACGAGAGCATGGCGCTGGGCAAGCCGGTCATTGCGACGCGGTTGGGCGGCATGAGCGATCAGGTCGTGGATGGCGAGACGGGGTTCCTGGCGCCGCCGGCGGATGATAAAGCTCTGGCTGACGCGGCGCTTCGCCTGTGGCGCGACAAGGGGCTGTGCGAGCGCATGGGCCGGGCGGGGCGGCGGCGGGTGGAGACGGTGTTTGGGCCGGAGGGGCATTTGAGGGGGTTGATGGCGATTCTCGGGGGATGATCCCCGCTCTTTGTGGAGACTTTGCCGTGTTTGAGGAAGCGCTGAAACGTATCTCGGCGGAGCGCATGCGCCGCGACCTTTTCTATCTGTGCCGCGATCCGCTGCGGTTTCGCAAGGTGAACTACACGCGGCCGGGCCAGGCCAAGGATTCGCTGGCGGAGGCGGACGACTACATCCGTGGTGAGATGGAGGCGGCGGGGCTTGGGACGACGACCACGGTTCACCGCGTGCAGGCGTTTCGCTGTGATAGCTCGAAGCCGATTCACCATTGGTACTCCAAGCCAGACCCGAGTGACCCGTGGTATGACGCCGCGAACGTGGAGGCGGTCATCGCCGGGCGCGAGCGGCCTGGTGAGATCATTCAGTTGATCGCGCACAAGGACTCGATGAGCTGGATTGATTCGCCTGGGGCGCACGACAACGGCGCGGGGACGGTGGTGAATATGGAGCTGGCGCGGGTCCTGGCCGGGTGGGCGACGCGGCGGACCGTGCGCTTTCTGTTCTGCAACGAGGAGCACACGCCGTGGACGAGCCGGTTCGCGGCCGAGGCGGCGGCGGCCCGGGGCGATGGCATTATCGCGGTCTTGAACGTGGACTCGCTGGACGGCAAGTCGGACGAGGACATGGCCGCGGGCAGGATGGTCCATGTGGTGGGCTACTCCACGGAGGAGGGGCGGCCGCTGGCGGAGTTCATCGCCGGGGGCGCGGCGCGGCATGGGCTGGACATCGAGACGCGGGTGGTCTTTAAAGAGCGCGTAAACGACGACGACGGGATGTTCATCAAGGCGGGTTTTCGGACGACGGTGATGAACGTGGGGTCGTGGCCTTACGCGGATTCGGAGTATCACTTGCCTGGCGACACGCCGGAGCGCGTGAACGCGGAGAACCTGGTCCGCAGCGCGCAGTTGCTGCTGGCCGCGGTTCTTGAGATCGACGCGCGCGGGGCGGGGGCGTTTGGGGGGGCTTGAGGCTGGCTTGGCGGCCGGGGCTGTCCGACAGTGATTGCGCCTCCGCGCGGGTTCTGACATAATCGGCCTGTGCGGACTTGCGGCGGCTCGCCGGCCGCTTGTTCCGGGGACACGTTGCGATCTTGCCGTTGGCGGGCTTGCGCAGCATGTTCCCGGGCGCCGGCCTATGGCCTTTTGTGGCGCGTGGACCCAGACATGAACCCCCTTGACGCGGCGCTGGCGGTGACGTATCGCTGCAACGCCCGGTGCGTGATGTGCGGCATCTGGAGCGGGCGCGAGGTGGCGGAGTCGCCGCCGACGCTCTATCGGCGTCTGCCGGCGTCGCTGCGGTCGGTGAACCTGACGGGCGGCGAGCCGTTCCTGCGCGACGACCTGCCGCAGGTCGTGGAGGCGGTGCAGGCGGCCTGCCCAAAAGCGGAGATCGTGATCTCGACCAACGGTTTGCTGACCGAGCGGATCGTGGAGGTGATGCGGCGGCTTCGGGGCGTGGGGGTGGCGGTGTCGGTGGATGGCATCGGGGAGACGCACGATCGCGTGCGGGGGGTGGAGGAGGCGTTTGTGAGGGCGCAGGCGACGCTGCGCGAGCTGGCGGAGCACGGGGTGGGCGGGGTGCGGCTGGCGTTTACCGTGACGCCGGAGAACATGGATCACTTCGGCCGCGTGTATGATCTTTCGCGGCAGTTGGGGGTGGAGTTTACGTGCGCGGTGGCGCAGGAGTCGGAGCACTATTTCCAGACCAGCGGCGGGGGGCTGCGGATCGCGCCGGAGAAACTGCGCGAGGTGATGGAGCCGGTGGCGCGGGCGGAGCTGGGGACGGCGTCGCCCAAGCGGTGGGCGCGGGCGTGGTTTATGCGGGGGCTGATGGGGTTTGTGGAGGGGCGGGGCCGTCCGGCGCCATGCGGGGCGGGCGATGCGTTCTTCTTTATGGATCCGTCGGGCGACGTGTACCCTTGCAACGTGCTGAGCCCGGTGATGGGGAATCTGAACGAGGAGAGCTTTGAGGAGCTGTGGCGGTCGGAAAGGGCGCGGCGGGCGCGGCGGCAGGTGGCGGCGTGCCCGGCGGGGTGCTGGATGGTGTGCACGGCGCGGCCGGCGATGCGGCGGCGCAAGCTGGGCATTCTGGCGTGGGCGCTGTGGCGCAAAATGGCGAAGGGGCGGGTCCTGTGAAGATCGCCATGATCGGCCAGAAGGGCGCGCCGGCCACGTTTGGGGGCGTGGAGCGGCACGTGGAGGAGCTGTCGGCGCGGCTGGCCGGGCGGGGGCACGAGGTGACGGTGTATGTGCGGCCGAGCTATACGGCGGCGCGGGGGTGGTGGCGGGGGGTGCGGCTGGAGCCGCTGCCCAGCGTGCCGACCAAGCATCTTGACGCGATTACGCATTCCACGCTGTGCACGGCCGCGGCGGCGCTGGGGCGGTTCGATATTCTTCACTACCATTCCGTGGGGCCCACGCTGCTGGCGCCGGTGGCGCGGTTGATGGGGCGGCGCGTGGTGGCGACGGTGCACGGTCAGGACTGGCTGCGCGCGAAGTGGGGGCTGGTGGCCCGGCTGGCGCTGAAGATGGGGGCGGCGGTGGCGGCGCACGCGCCGCATGCGACGATCGTGGTGTCGCGCGATCTGGAGGCGTGCATGGCGCGCATGGGTCGCAAGGCGATCGTCATTCCCAACGGCGCGCCGCCCATGACGCGGCGGCCGATCCGGGCGCTTGCGCGGCTGGGCCTGGAAGCGGGCAAGTTCGTGTTGTGGATGGGGCGGTTCACGCCGGAGAAGCGGGTGGAGGACCTGATCGCGGCCTTTCGCGTGTTGGCCACGGAGGGCAAGCTGGCGCTGGCCGGCGATACGCGGCCGGCCAGGGCCTATGTGGAGCGGCTGAGGCGCATCGCTGGGGATGACGGCCGGGTGCTGTTCTGCGGCGGGCTGTATGGCGAAGAGAAAGAAGAGGCGCTGACCAACGCGGCGGCGGCGGTGGTGTGCAGCGAGATCGAGGGCATGCCGATCGCGGCGCTGGAGGCGATGCAGGCGGGGCTGTGCGTGATCGGGTCGGACATTGCGCCGCTGCGCGAGCTAATCGAACCGGGCAAGACGGGGCTGCTGGCGCCGGCGCGGGACGTGGCGGCGCTGCGGCGCGGGATCGAGTGGGTGCTGGGCCACGCGGCGGAGGCCAGGGCGCTGGGCGCGGCGGCGCAGGCCATGGTCCAGGCGCGCTACAACTGGGATGTCATCGCGGAGCAGACGGAGAAGGTGTATGAGGGGGTGTTGAGGGATTGAGGGCGGGGCGCCGCGCGTCGGACAAGCCGGACGGGCCGGACAGGTCGGACGGATCAGGGGTTATTGGGCGAGGCCCATCTCGCGGCGCATCTTGTTCATGACCAGGCGCAGGGCTTTTTCCGCGTGCGCGGCCGTGGCTTGGGTGGCGGTGCAGGCGTACCAGTTGTCGGGGGTGTGGCGCGCCATGTCCACGGCTTCGGGGCATAGGGCCATCATGAGCGAGGTCTCGCCGATTCCGGCGTGGTCAAAGTCGAACTGGCTGATGATGCTCGCATCCATGAAGGGGTGGAGCTGGATCCAACTGAAGGGGTCGGCGCCGCGAGTGCGGTCGGTGTAGTAAGTGGCCATCTTTTCGTTGCCCCACCATCCTTCGCCGGAGGTCTTGTCGAGGAACTCGAAGATGGCTTGGCGGCTGGCGAGCTTGAAGGCGAGGTCGGTGGGCATGCCTGTGGCGAAGTTTTCGGACTGGTGATGGATGTAGACGTGGATGTTGCGCAAGCCGACGCGGAGCAGGGCGCGGAAGAGGTCGCGGGCCACGGGGAGGAGGCTGTCGGCTTTGATGTCGAGGCCGCCGTTGCGCTCGGGCACGGCGACGGCGTTGCTGGCGGCGCCGTAGTAGAAGGTGGGGAGAAGGACGAGGCGGGGCGCTTCCTTTTCGAGGCGCTGGAGCGTGCGCTCGACCACGAGGGTGTCCATGCCCAGGCCGAGGTGTTCGCCGTGATATTCCAGGACGCCGAGAGCCAGGGCGACGGGCCAGTTTTCGTCAATGGCTTTGCGGAGCTGATGGGGGAGCATGAGTTCGTAGCGCATGGGTGTTCCTTTCCGCGGGAGATGCGTGGGGTTGAGGGGGGCAGTATATGACGCCTGGGGGTTGGGGGCAAGAGCGGGGAGCATGGGGGGAGGTCTTGCGAGGCTGGGAGCGCGAGGGGTATGATTCCGCCTTGCGTCGTGATCGGGCAAGTCTGGAGGGCGAGGCGTGAGGCTTGAGGAAATTCTGAAGGACCTGGGGGAGGAGGGGGCGGCGGAGGCGCTGCGGCCGGGGTGGGAGGAGTCTCAGGCGTGTTTTCCGGCGGAGACGCCGGCGTTTCTGGACAAGGGGCAAGTGGCCGAACGCTGCGCCTATGGCGGGTTTGACGAGGCGGGCGCGGCGGCGGCTCAGGCGGCGGCGGAAGCGGCGCGCGGGGATGAGCGGCTGCGCCGGCTGGCGTGGCATTGCATGCGGTTGCTTTTCGACTCCGCCGATTACCCCAGCGCGTCCATGGCGGCGTGGCCTTCGCTGTCGGGGCGGCTGGGCGATTTGGGCGGGGCGTTTTACATGCCTGTGGCGCTGGAGGCCATACCCCGGGCGCGCGCGTTCCACGCGGGGCGGGGCGTGCCGGAGGACGTGACGCGGCATACGTGCTCGGATGTGCGCATTCTGGCGGAGCGCTACCTGGGCCTGCACGGGCGCTGGGGGATGCCGGTGGACGTGTTGGGTTGGCTGCGCAATCACGCGAGCGGGGCGATATACCGGCTGGGGCGGCATCAGTACGTGCAGGGCGCCTTCCGCCACCCGATGTTCGTGTTCCGGCGCAAGGGCGGGGAGGAGACGCTGGCGCTGGCGGACGCGGGCGTGAGGTTCACCGACGAGGGTTTCTTGCCGTGGATGGGGGAGACGCTTGAACCGGCGCAGGGGTGGACGTCGGAGTTCCGCATGGACGCGACGGAGGCGCGGGGGACGATCCTTTCGCCTTTGGGCATGGCGTTGCGGCGGCAGGCGACAGTCCGGCTTTCGGAGTGGGATCTGGTGTTGCAGAAGGGGACGCCGGTGTTGCAGATGCACATTCCGCGAGGCGACAGCATCAGCGTGGAGGCGACGGCGGCGTCGCTGGCGCAGGCGGAGGCGTTTTTTCCGCGCTATTTTCCGGACCGGCCGTTCCGGGCGTTTGCGTGCGCGTCGTGGATGTTCAACACGCAGCTGGTGGAGATGCTGGGGCCGGAGGCGAATATGCCGCGGTGGCAGCGCGAGGTGTACCTGTTCCCCACGGAGTCGGACGGGACGGCCGGGGTGTACTTCGTCTTCGGCGTGCGCAAGCTGGACGTGTCTACGGCGCCGCGCGATACGCGGCTGCGGCGGGCCATGGTGGACAAGCTGGCGAGCGGGGGCAAGCTGCGGAGCGGGGGGATGTTCCTGTTGCGCGAGGATTTGGGGCGGTTTGGGGGGCAGGTCTACCGGCGGGGATGGGAGTGACGGGAAGAATGGGGGTCCCATAACTCCCATTCTTCCCATTATTCCCAGGACCGGCTACACGCGTCTGCGGAACTGACGTTCCAGGTCGGCGGCGCTGAACACGAGGGTGTGGGGGCGGCCGTGGGGGCAGGTGGGGGCTGGGCAGAGGCGGTCGCGCTGATCGAGGAGGGCTTCGATGTCGCCGGGACGGAGGGGCTTGCCGGCTTTGACGGCGCCGCGGCAGGCGAGGGAGCGGAGCAGGCGCTCTTCGCGGGGGACCGAGGACGAGTCTTCGGCCGCGGCGCGGAGGTCTTCGACGATTTCTTTGAGCAGGGCGGCGGGGTTGGCGTGGCGCATCATGTGGGGCACGGCCTGCACGGCGACGGACCCGCCGCCGAAGTCCTCGACCTCCAAGCCCACGCGGGCGAGGGAGTCTTTGAGCTCCATGACCATCATGGCGTCGGCGGGCTTGAGCTCGACGACCTCGGGCACGAGCAGGCGCTGGCGGCTGACCGTGGCCTCGCGGGCGCGGGCGCAGAGGTCGTCGTAGAGCAGGCGTTCGTGCAGGGCGTGCTGGTCAATGAGGTTGAATCCGCTGGCGGTCTCTTCGACGATGTAGGTGGAGAGCATCTGGCAGACGTTGCGGCCGGCGGGGGGAGGGGGCAGGGGCTCGGGCGCGGGTTTGCGCAGGGTGTGGGGTTCGTCGAGCG
>CAYYEE010000206.1:0-7558 GCA_964470775.1 uncultured Planctomycetota bacterium
ATGGCGGCGCTCTCCATACTCTGTGGCGCGGCGGTTTGGGGCGGCGGGTGGATTATATCAGATGGAGGGAGGCGGGGGAGGATGGGTCTGGGGCTGGCCGGCGATGCGTTCGAGGATGCGCTGGGCTTGGCTTGGGGTGAAGTCGGCGCCGTAGAAGCGCAGGAATATCTGGCGGCGGAGGGCGGCGGGGCTGAGGTCGCCATATCGCATGCGGATGCCGGCCAGCGCAAGGGTCTTGGCCGCGCCGAACATGCGGCCAGCCATGGCGAGGCGTTCGCCCGGGGCGAGGCGCATGAGCGTGGCGCGGTATCTGGCGGCGACGCGTGGTGACGTGTCGTTCATGGGTTTTTGAGTTTGGCCAGTTCCTTGGCGACACCGAGGGTCTGAGCCCATCGGCTCATGTAGGGCCAATCGAGGTCTGGGGCGTCGAGCAGCAGTTGGGCTGCGTCTCGCCGCTGGGTATCCGAGCCAGACTCTCTGGCCCAGTAGAGCTTGGACAGGATGAGGTCTTCGCGGGCGCAGATGGCGACGGGCGTTCCTGCCACGTCGACGCGGCGCCGGCGAGAGAACTCGGCCTGGCGGTAGGGTGTGTTCTTGCGGATGATGAAGTCGGCTTTGACGAGCCATTGGTTGTGGATGACGTTGAACATGGACCGGCGCGCCAAGGCATCGGTCACATCATCCTCGTCGATGTAGCAGTCGGGCGAGAAGAGAAGGGCAAGGCGGTGGGCGTCCTCCACTTCGGCGTCGACGACAAGGTCAATGTCGCGGGTCATGCGCGGTTCGGCGTAGACAGTCATGGCCAAGGAGCCGGTGAGCATATAGGGGATGCTGGCTCCATCGAGCCGGCGGGCTATTTCTTTGACGAATTCGATCTGCTCGTCCATGGTGGCTCCGCGGCAACCCGGGGTGTGAGTGACCGAGATCTTATGCGCCCCGCGTGACGTGGGTCAAGCCGCTGGACGCTAATCGAGGCCGGGGCCCATGGCATCGACGAAGGGGCGGACGCGGACCCATTGCTCTTTGGCGGCGGATTCGTAGGCGGCGAGGGCGGTGGCGAGGGCCCAGACGCCGTCGGCGATGGAGCTGCCGGGGGGGACGCCTTGGCGGATGGAGCGGAAGAAGGCCTCGACGACGCCGGTGTCGGACCCGCCGTGGCCGTCGGGGCCGGGTTTGACGGCGATATTCTCGGCGGTCGTGTTCCAGCGGTCAGCGACCTGGAGGGAACGGGAGCTTTCGTCGAAGACGAGGCTGCCTTGCTCGCAGAAGACCTGGATGACGCGGTTGCCTTTTGGGGAGAAGAGGACCTGGGTGTAGTTGGCGGGGAGGCCGTTGGCGTATTGGAGGAGGACTTGGCTGAGGTCGCGGACCTGAGTGTCGGAGCGCCAGACGCAGGCGTCGGGGCAGTAGCCGTCGGTGGTGACCTTGTCGGCGTCGGTCCATTCTTGGGCGTACTTGCGCTTGGCGGCGCGGGAGCGCTGTGTGCGGAGGCGGTCCCACTCGCAGTCGGCGGTGCGGTCGCAGGAGCGGCAGTCCTGGCGGGCCTGGGGGCCGCCTTTGCCGAAGAACATGTTGTGCTGGGAGCTGAAGACGCGTTGGGGGCGGGCGCCAAGGAGGTGGCCGATCATGTCGAAGTCGTGGCAGGCTTTGGTGACCAACATGCCGCCGCTGTTTTTGACGTCGCGGTGGAAGCGCATGTAGAAGCTGCCGCCGTGCTGGTTGGTGAGGGTTTCGACGTAGTGGATGTAGAGGGGTTTGCCGAGGCGGCCGGAGTCGAGGATGCGCTTGGCGTGGACGAGGGGGGGGAAGTGGCGGAGGTTGAAGCCCATGAAGACCTGCTGGCCGGGGCGGAGGAGCTTCATGCCCTGGACGACGCGGCGGCCGCCTTCGAGGTCGGGGGCGAGGCCTTTTTCCATGTAGAGGTGGGCGCCGGTCTGGACGGCTTGGGCGAAAACGCGGCTGCGGACGATTTCGCTGGCGGTGAGGAAGAGGGCGTCAACCTCACCGGGTCGGAGCTCGTCGAGGCTCTTGGCGAAGCGGACGCGGGCGGCTTCGTCGCGGGGAATCTGGCCTTGTTCGGCGATCATGTTGAGGTAGTAGCGGGCGCGGGATTCGTCGGGGTCGATGATGACGGCGATTTGGTTGTTGAGGTTGTTGTCGAGGATGGGGGCGACGAGGGAGACGCCCCGGCTGCCAAAGCCGAGGATGCCGACGCGGACGGTCTGCTGCGACATGGGGTTTGCCTTTCCAGATGAGACGACTGCCTGCGTATTCCTGAGCGAAACCGCGGCCTTGGGGGGCGCGGGCGGCCAAGCAGCCCGTTGCGTCTGTTCGGAGGACACGTTGCGATCCGGCCGCTGGCGGTCTTGCGCAACGTGTCCCCGCCGTTACGGGCGCCAGATGGTTCCGGCGATGTGGCGGACAGGTTCGCGGCCGGGAATACGCTCGGCGGCGCGGGTGAAATAATACGCGGTCAGAATGGAGCCGTCGCCGCGCTGGACGCTGCGGGAGTAGCCGATGTCTTGTTCGCCGTCGTCGCGGAGGACGAGCTCGGGTCCCCAGCGGGCGCCTTGGGTGTCTTCGGAGACGCGGGCGCGGATGCCGCGTGGGGGGAAGCGGCGTTCGTAGGTGAGGACGATGCGGCCGTCTCGGAGGCGGAGGAGGTGGGGCGTGCCGCCGACGTCGGTGACGCGGCCCACGGTGCGCCAGTTGCGGCCGAAGTCGTCGCTGCGGTAGAGCATGACGTAGACGACGAAGGCGGGGGTTTGGGCGCGGACGGCGAGGAGGATGGAGGAATCACCGAGGCTGACCGGGGCGGGGTGGATGAGGAACTTGGCGTCGCGGCGTTCGAGGGGGAGTTCGCCGTGATAGGTCCAGCGCGTGGCGCGGTCTTCGAGGATGTCGGCGAAGATGCGCATGATGTGGGGCTTTTCGTCGCCTTCGACGATGCAGTCGCTGAAGAGGAGGACGCTGCCGCTGGGGCGGACGACGTAGCTGGGCAGGCCCCAGCCGCTGAAGAGGTGGGCGGGCTTCTTGACCACGGGGCCGAGGGGCCAGGTGCGGCCGCGGTCGGGCGAGGCCATGATGGTGGGCCAGAAGCGGCATTCCTTGTAGTCCTTGGCCCAGGTGTGTTCGGCGATGTAGTTGCTCATGAGGATGGCGTCGGGGGAGGCGAGGTCCACGGGGTTCCAGTTCTGGTTCTGGTTGCGCTCCTGGAAGAAGTCTATGGCGGCTTCGCGTTTGCGGAGGACGACCTGGACGCCGTCCATGTCCCAGGTTTCGCCATCGTCTTTGGAGCGGACGAGGCATAGCTCGCCCCAAGTGTCGAGGTGGAGGTGGTTGACGACGCCGGGCTTGGCGTAGTCCATGCGCAGGCGGGTGAAGCCGACGAGGATTTCGCCGTCGCTGAAGCGCCACATGCCGCCGGTCATGGGCCAGTTGGCGCCGTAGTCTTCGCGGCGGTAGATGATGATGTCGCGCTTGGCGGCGGGGGCTTTGACTTCGCAGGACGACCAGACAGGTTCATTCATGGCGCGTCCAACCTCCTTCTGCACGGCCAACGACAGTCGGAGCGACCCGGCGTCACAGGTCATTCCGCACGCCAGAAATCGGTGAGTCGCCGCGCCGGCGTCCGTAGGGGCGCCGGATGCCGTGCCTCTCCAGGTTGGCCGGAATCCTGGGGTCGCCAAGTCCTTTCTGGGCGGTAGGGGCGATTCATGAATCGCCCCTGCGCGCGGCAACGGGCGTGTGCTTGTCACCCAACGCTTAACGATTAGTCCTCAAGTTCCAGAAGCTCGACGTCGTCCACGCAGAGCGTGGACTTCTCGTCCACGTAGTATATCCATATCTCGACGGCGCGCTCTTCGGGTTCGGCGGTGAAGGTGAGTTCGTGCTTGGCCCAGTCGAAGTTGGGCCTGGCTTTGGAGAAGGGGACGAGCATGCGGCGGATGTGGGGCTTGTTGCGGCCTTCGGGTCCGTAGGTGTGGAGCCAGAAGCCGGAGTGGGAGGAGACTTCGCCGTCGGCCCAGCGTTTGGCCCAGGCGCTGAAGCTGTAGGTTCTGTGGGGAACGAGGGCAACGGCGGAGAAGATGACGCTGTCGTTGGGAACCGCCTTCTCGTGGGCGAAGCGGATGGCGGCTTTGCCGGAGTGGACGACTTCGCCCTGGATGGCGGCCTGGGGACTCCAGCGGTAGAAGCCTTGAGGCGCCTTGCCGGATGGAATGTCTTCGCACGAGCCGCTGGCGATGAGGTTGCCCTTGCGAGCTTCGGGCAGGCCCTTCTGGCGGCGGGCGCGCAGGGCGGCTTCGCGGTCAGCGGCGTCCTTTTCGACCGCGTCCACTTCGGCCATCAGCTCGGGCGCGGCCACGGCTTTGAGTTGGAGGATGCGGCGGACGAGCTGGGCGCGGAGAAGGTCATAGCGGCAGGCGGGCCAGGTGTTCTTGTTCACGACCGGGGCGCCGGTGAGGGGGGAGAGGGTGTCGGAGACGCTGGGGAAGCTGACCGCGCTCTTCTGCTTTAGGTCTTTGAGATAGGCGGCGGCTTCGGCGCCGGCGGGCGACGCGGGGCTGGCGGCGATAAGGTCTTCGAGGGTCTGGACGAGCTTATTGTCGTAGACGCCTTCGCTGTGCATTTCCCAGGCGAGGGTGGTCACTTTGATGTGGTCGGGGTCTTCGAGGATGAGGGGGTGGAAGGGCGCGGCCGTGACCAGCGGGTCGCCGTGAATCTTCCAGTACTTGTAGGGGTTGAGGCCATCGAGGTTCCAGGCCCAGGCCCAATAGCCGAAGCAGACGCGGGCCTGGCGCGGGTCGGAGCCCATGATCGTGCCGTTCTGGTAGATGACGTTGGTTGTGCCGTCCTTCTGCTTGCGCTCCAGGAGCTTTTCGGGGGACTCGATGCCGCCTCCGGCGATGCCCATGGCCATGCCGTTGTAGTCGCGCTGGTCCACTTTGCCTTCGAGAGCGGGGAAGCAGCCGGCGACGAGGGTGACGTGGGTGCGTGCGCCGGCTTTGTGGACGGTGTCGAGCAGAGGGGCCAGGGCGGGGGAGCTGATGTCGCCGGGCTCGTCCCAGAGGAAGATGGGCGGGGTGGGGGCGTTGTGGCTCTTGTAGAAGGCGATCTTGTCCTTGACGAGCAGGGCGAGGTTGTCGAAGAGGGCGGGCGAGAGCTTGCCAAGGCAGCGGTATCGCTCGGGCGGGCTGGTGAGGGGAGGGTGGCCGCCTTTTTTGAGGTCTTCGTTGAGGATGAAGGCGCCGACGGCGTAGGCTTCGAAGCCGAGGATGGCGGTGAACATTTCCGTAATGCCGCATTCGCGCTGGATGCGGAAGTAGGTTTCGTCGAGGTCGCAGGGGCGGAAGCGCCAGCGGCCGTCGGGGTCTTTGACGTAGGATTCCTTGAAGGAGCCTGTGGCGACGCGGTCTATGCCGTGGCGCTTGAGGTCCTGGAGATACGTGCGCTCCACGCGCTGGATGACGGCCTTTTCCTCCGGGGTGAAGCTGTCATAGCCGGGGGTGGCGAGCGTGGGGGTATAGAACATGCTCCAGATGAAGCGTTTGTTCTGGGGCTTGAAGGGGAGGACGGTGAGGCGCCAGGAGCGGGTGGCCACGGGCTTGCCGTTGAGCAGGAACTCGATGGCGCCGGTCTGGACGCCGGGCTTGGCGCCGGGGCTGACATCGAGGAGGAGGCAATAGGGCTGGGTGCGGCCGGCGGGCAGGTTGTGGACGGGCTCGACAGGCCAGAGGGTGCGGGGTTCATAGCCCCACTGGTTCAGGCCGCCGCGGCCCACGTTGCGCACGCCGTACTTGGTCAGCATCAGCCGGCCGGTGACGCCTTCGGGAAGGGGCTGGACGAGGCGCGCTTCAAGCTGGGCCACGGGCTTGGCGGCGTAGAAGCCGATCTGCATGACGGCGCGTTCGCCCGGCGAGGTGATGGCGCGGGCCGGGCCGCGAGAGTCCTCCCTTTGCGGCGCGTAGTTGCGCGGGGTGAAGCTGGCGGCGGGCAGGTTCGCGATGGCGAAGCCGGCTTTGGTTTCGTCCGGGGTGAGGGCGCTCTCTTCTTCAAGGGGATACTCGGTCCAGATTTTCACGTTCTTGTATATCTTCTCTTCAACGGGGTAGTTGAAGAAGTCGCGCTCGAAGCTGCTGAAGGCCGGGGCGGCCTGGGGTTCGTCGGCGAGGGGGTAGATGAGGATGTGGTTGAGCAGCCAGGCCATGCCGGGCGAGGTGTTGAGGGTGACGCGGACAGGCTCTGTTCCAGTGGCGGTGAACTCCGCGGTCCTTGACGAGAAGACGCGGAAGGGCATGGGGTTTTCGATGCGGAGGGAGGCGGCGTTGATCTGAATCCTGGTATCGGTCGGCGCATAGTAGGTGGAGGCCTGGCCGCCGGAGGTGAAGATGGCGCGGTAGGCGCCTTTGGGGAGGTCGAAGAGGAACTCGGCGGGCTTGCGCGAGGCAATGAACTGCGCGGCCAGAGGCGAATAGCCGCGGCCATAGCCGCCTTTGGTCTGGGCGCGCGCGACGGGGTCCTGCAAGCCTTGGAAGCCGTGACCAGCGCCGGGGGCATAGGTTGCGCCTGGGTGGACGTAGACGGCGCCGGCGGGGTCGGCGACCGTGATGGCCGCGCCTGTGTTGTCCTTTTCGGGTCCGAAGACGAACATCTTCTGGAACTCGTAGGTGTGGCGGGCGGGCGGGGCAGCCAACTGGAAGCTCTTGTCCGGGGTCTGCTTCCAGACAACGGGCTCTTCGCGGACTGGGGCGCCGGTGAAGACGGCCTCGCCGAAGTCCTTGGGCTCCACGAACATGAAGGTGCGTGACCACGTGGAGAACTCATTGCCGCTCCAGTTCTCGCGGCCGACTTGGAGACCCCACGTCTTGGCTTCGGCGATGGACTTGACGGCCTTTTCGCCCAGGTCCTTGATGGGGATGCGGACTTCGACGTGCCACGCTTGGTTGTCTCTGGACCCCTTGGCCTCGGCGTTGGAGTTCCACTGCGGGGAGGGGATCATGCGTTCGGTTTCCGGGAGGCGGTGCTGCTCGGCGTCCCAGATGGCGCCGGTGGAGTTGATAATGAAGTGGAAGAAGTCGTGATGCGTGAGTTCGGTATCGAGCATGATCTCGACCACGTCGTCCTTGTAAGCGCGGTAGGCGTCGTGGCCGGTCTTTTCGGCAATGGTCTTGGATGGGTCTTTGGAGAGGCACTTGAAGCCGAAGTAGAGGTTGTCGCGGTCGCGGAGGACCCAGGCGAAGGTCTGCTCAGTGACGGTCTTGGCCAGGCGCTCCTGGTCGGTAAAGTTGGTGAGCAGGCTGCCCTGCTTCCAGCACGCGTCGTCGAGTTTGCCATCGAGGACGGGGCCTTTTTCGACCAGCGGGATGACCGTGCGCTTGGGCTTGTTGAGGTCGGGCTGGGCGCTGGCGGCGGCGACACAAAGCGCGGCGAGGACGACGGCGATGGTTCTACGGCGCTGCAAGGCAATTGACACGCGGGAGCCTCCTTGGGGAACGCGGCAGGCGGGCCAGTTGGGATCAGTCTTCCATTTCTTCGAGCGCGATGTCGTCTATCCAGA
>CAYYEE010000207.1:0-7550 GCA_964470775.1 uncultured Planctomycetota bacterium
GGCTGTTCAGCGTCCTTTGACCTTGGCGGCCAGGCCGCCGCGGCTGGTTTCGCGGTATTTTTCCTGGATGTCGCGGCCGGTCTCGGCCATGGTTTCGATGACGCTGTCGAGGCCGACCATGTGCTGGTGCGAGACCTCGGTGGAGGCGATGAGGAAGCTGAGGTAGGCCTTGACCGCGCCAAAGGCGTTGCGCTCGATGCAGGGGATCTGGACGTAGCCGCCCACGGGGTCGCAGGTCATGCCGAGGTGATGCTCCATGGCGATTTCGGCGGCGTTGGCGGCGACGCGGTAGTCGGCGGCGTGGCCATAGGCGAGCATGGCGGCGGCCATGCTGGAGGCGGAGCCGACCTCGCCCTGGCAGCCGACTTCGGCGCCGGCGATGGAGGCGTTGTGCTTGATGAGAAAGCCGACGATGGCGGAGGCGAGGAGGCTTTCGCGCAGGCGCTGGCGGGGCACGTGCAGATGGCGCGCCATGACGCGGGCGATGGCGGGCATGACGCCGGCCGCGCCGCAGGTGGGGGCCGTGACGACGCGATGGCCGGCGGCGTTTTCCTCGGACGCGGCGAACGCATAGGCGGTCATGGAACCGAGAAAGGCGTGGGTGTGGTGCTCCAGGCGGCTGGATCGCTCGTGGAGCAGGCGCGCTTTGCGTTGGACCTTGAGGGGGCCGGGCAAGGGGCCTTCGGCGGCCAGGCCGGCCTCGACGCTGGCGTCCATGACGTTCAGGATGAAGTCCACGCGGTCGTAGATGGCGGACTCGCGCATGCCGGTGATGGCGGTTTCGTTTTCGAGCGCGAGTTCGTGGAGCCTCATGCCTTTGTCGGCCAGGAGGCGCGCGAGTTCGGCGGCGTTGGCGTAGGGGTGGGCGGGCTGGCCGCGGCGCGGCTCGGTCCAGCCTTTCCACTCAAGAAAGCCGCCGCCGACGGAGTAGTATTCCCTTTCGAGAAGCGTGGCGCCTTCGGCGCTGGCGAGGCGGATGACCAGCGTGTTGGGGAAGGGGAGGTTGGGCCGCTGGGTATCGAAGGCGACGTCTTGAGGCGCCAGGCGCAGAAGGGCGCCGCCGAGGTCAACGATGGCGGGCTCGGAGGGGGCTCCGGCCATGCGGTCGAGCAGGGCCGGGTCGCAGGTCTCGGGGACCTGGCCAGCCAGGCCGGCGACGACGGCGCGCTCCGCGCCGTGGCCTTTGCCCGTGGCGGCCAGGGAACCAAAGAGCGTCACTTGGACGGACGCGGCGGCGGCCTTGGTCTCGGCGGGCAGGGCGCGGGCGAGCTGGAGGAAGTCGGCGCCGGCTTTCATGGGCGCGATGGTGTGGGAGCTGGAGGGGCCGGGACCGACTTTGAAGAGGTCGAAGATGGATGTCGTGATGGGGGCCATGTTCTCGTTCCTGCGCGGGTCAGAGGGTCTCGGCGGCTTGTTCCCACTGCGCGTTGAGCTCCGCCAGCTCGGCCTCGACGCGCTTGCGGCGTTCGGTCATTTCGCGCGCTTTGGCGCCGTTGGCGTAAGTTTCGGGCTGGAGCAGCTTGGCGTCGATGGCGGCCATTTCTTCTTCCAGCTCGATGATGCGCGCTTCGAGCTGGGCGAAGCGGTTTTTGCTGATGGCCGGCCGCTTGGGCGGGGCGGGCTTGGCGGGCCGGGGCGCGGCGGCGGGCGGCGCCGGGGCGGCGGGCGCTTCCTGCCGCGCGCGCAGGCGCTCGTACATCTCATACGGCCCTTCGATGACGCGCACGGCGGGCGGCTCGAAGACCAGGGTGCGGCTGGTGGCGCGGTTGAGGAAGAAGCGGTCGTGGCTGACCACGAGGATCGTGCCGTCGTATTGGGCCAGGGCTTCTTCGAGAGCTTCGCGCGAGGGGATGTCGAGGTGGTGGGTGGGCTCGTCGAGGACAAGGATGTTGGGGGCTTGGACGATGAGCTTGGCCAGGGCGACGCGGCCCTTTTCGCCGCCGCTGAGGTCGGCCACGCGCTTGAGCGCGTCGTCGCCGGAGAAGCGGAACAGGGCCAGCAGGTCGCGGACCTCGACTTCGTTGAGGCCGCGCTTGGCCTCCCACACTTCATCGAGAGCGGAGCGGTTGGGGTCCAGGCCGCCCTGGAACTGGTCGTAGTAGCCGATGCGCAGGTTGTGGCCCTGGCGGACGTCGCCTTCGGCCGGGGCGAAGTGGCCCATGAGGATTTTGATGAGCGTGGACTTGCCGCAGCCGTTGGGGCCGACGATGCCCATGCGGTCGCCTTGGTTGAGGTCGAAGCTGAGCTTTTCGAAGAGGCGGCGGCCGCCGAAGCCGTGGCCGAGGCCGCGGACGCGGAAGCAGATTTCGCCGGAGGGGCGTTCGACGTGGAAGCGGATGCGGACGCTGCGCTCTTCGGGGGGGCGTTCGAGGCGCTCGACGCGGTTGAGGCGCGTCTGGCGGCCGCGGGCTTCCTTGGCGCGCTGGCCCGCGCCGTAGCGGCGGATGAAGTCCTCTTCGCGGGCGATGAAGTCCTGCTGCTTCTCAAAGGCGCGCATGCGTTCCAGACGGCGCGCGGCCCGGATCTCGACATAGCGCGAGTAGTTGCCGGGGAAGGATTCGGCCGCGGCGCCGGCGAGCTCGACGATGGACGTGGCGACGCGGTCGAGGAACCAGCGGTCGTGGGAGACGATGACCGCGCCGCCGCGATAGCGCAGGAGGAACTGTTCGAGCCATTCGACGCCGGCGAGGTCGAGATGGTTGGTGGGCTCGTCGAGCAGGAGCGCGTCGGGGTCGCGGAGGAGCAGCCTGGCCAGGGCCACGCGGCTGCGTTCGCCGCCGCTGAGTTTTTCGACGGGGCGGTTGAGGGCGCCGGGGGCAAAGCCGACGCCGGCGAGCGTGGCGCGGACGCGGCTTTCGTGATCGTAGCCGCCGCTGCGCTCGAAGCGTTCGAGCAGGTCGCCGTGGGCGCGCGTAAGGGAGGCGCGGCGGGCGCCGCCGGCTTCGGCGATCTCGCGCTCAAGATCGCGCAGGCGCTGCTCCAGGCCGCGCAGGTCGTCGAAAGCGGCGAGGGCGGCCTGATAGACGGAGAGGCCGGGGTCGAGGGCCGGCTCCTGCTCCAGATAGCCGAGGCGCAGGCCGCGGGCGCGGGAGACTTCGCCGGAGTCCGGGGTTTCCATGGCGGCGAGGATGCGGAGCAGCGTGGTTTTGCCCGTGCCGTTGGCGCCGACAACGCCCACGCGCTGGCCGGAGTGGAGCTCGAACGAGACTCCCCTTAGCACGACCTGGGCGCCATAGGTTTTGTTGACGTTGACGGCGTTGAGCAGCATGGCCGCGGACGACCCGGCGGAGAAAGGGAAAGCCGCCTTCGGATGGCGGCGGGGAAGCACAGTATATCAAGAACCGGCGCCGCGCCGCGAGTGGGCGAACCGGCAAGGGCGGGCTTGCTTCGCGGCCGAGGGCGCGGTATCTTCCGGAACCATGAAACCCTTGAACGACCGGGACACGTTCCTCGTGCTGGCGGTGGTGGCCGTGGCGGCCGCGGGGTTGCTCTATGCCCTGCGCAGCCGCGGCCCTGTGCGGGTGACGCCGTCCTCGGAAGCGGACGTGGCCATGGTGAGCAGCCGGACGTCGCTTCCTCTTCAGCCGTGGCGCGCGATCATCATCCACCAGACGGGAGCGCTGAGCGGCAACGCGGCGTACCTGGACCGGACCCGGCCGCCGGGCGGGTCGCCCCAATGCGTGGCTTTCCATTTCCTCATCGGCAACGGCCGCGGCGCCGCGGACGGCGAGATCCAGGTGGGGAACCGGTGGCGGCGGCAGACGCCCAGCCCGTCCGTGACGGGCGCGGAAGGGGACGCGATCAACGTCTGCCTTGTGGGCGACTTCGTCCGCGAACCACCGACGCGGATGCAGATGGCGAGCCTGGCTTTGCTGCTGCGGCATTTGCAATGGCGGTTCAGCATCCCCCGGCGCCATGTGCGGCTCCACCGCGAAGCGGACGCTGGGTACTCGCAGTGCCCCGGCGACCAGTTCTCGCTGGACGCGCTCCGGACGCAGCTTCTGCCCTAGCAGCCTGTTGAGAATGTCGCGTCTGTTCCGGGAACACGTTGCGATTCCGCCGTTGACGGGCTGAGGCGTCATGTCCCCGCCGACGCGGAGTCTTTTTCAACGGGCCGCTAGTGTTTGGTTGCGGAAATGTGCGGCTATTTCCGCAATTAAGCCCTGGCCCGAACTCCCCCGTATCGGCCCAGCTTGACGCATCAGGCGTTTCCGGGACGTTCTCGGCCTTTTCGGTCCCCAGCCATTTGTGTGCCGCCCCCAGCGGCTTGGCGATTCGTTTGCGGCCCTGCAAAGGACATAACCACGTAGCGCCAAAGTTTTTTGGAGATTTTTTCCACTTTTTTCTTGACGTTTCGTGAAAATTTCATATATTTCCTATAGCGCAAGAACGTATCCACAATCTGTGGTGCAAATAGCGGCCGCAAGTGCAACAGGTGGTTAACTTCCTTAGGGAAGACGACAGATGGCGCCTCTCCTGTAACGCAGTACCGCATTTGTGTTGGTCGTAGGACGGACGGTTTCTGGTCAGTTCTAGGGAGGAGGTGATGTTCATGGCGAAGGCGGCTGCTAAGAAAGCTGCGAAGAAAGTTGTGAAGAAAGCCGCGAAGAAGGTGGCGAAGAAAAAGTAGTCTGAGATTCGCCAGACGTTTGTGCGACTAACCGCGCGGACGCCAGCCCAGAAGATGGGCCGGCGCCCGCGCGGGACTTTTTGGGGGGAGGGCGGCCCAGACGGCAGGGACGCAAGGGGCCGCATGGACGTAAAGGACGAACCCCGTCCGAGGGGGGGGGTATTGACCCTGCGCCGAGGGGGCGGCTAAGCTTAGCAGCCTGTTGAAAATGTCGCGTCTGTTCCGGGGACACGTTGCGATCCCGCCGTTGGCGGGCTGAGGCGCCATGTCCCCGCCGGCGCGGTGTCTTTTTCAACGGGCCGTTAGTGTGGTGTTTCGGAAATGGAAGGCATTTCCGAAACACCACATTAGGGCGCGTGGTTTGCCTTTGGCCATGGCTCAAGGGAGCGAAACATGAAGCGTGCGATGCTGGGGTGCTTGCTGTCGGCCATGGCGGGCGTGGTTCTGGCGCAGGACGCGAAGACGGGGCTTGTGGGCGTGTGGGTGTTGCGTCAGGACGGCGCGGAGGTGGTGGCGCGGTTTGGGGCGGACGGGCGATTCACCCGGACCGAGAAGACGGCGGACGGGGAGGACATGGCGTCGGGCCGCTATGCCTTTGACGGCCGCACGCTGACGCTGATGCCCGACGGCGGAGAAGCTGTCCAGATTGCGTGCCGGCTGGTGAACGCGGACACGCTGGAGCTGGTGGGCGGCGACGGGTCGCGCGCGCGCTTGACGCGCCAGACGCAGGCTGACGCGCCCAAGGCGCCCGCGCCCGAAGAGGGGCAGCCCTACGCGCCTATCGCGCCGCGTCTGGACGCGTTTCGTCCCGCGGCGCCGGGCCACATTCTCTTCACGCGCTATGCCAGGATCGCCGCGCCTCTCCCCGGAGCGCCCGGCAACACGGCGTGGCTGGGCCGCATCCATCTCATGGACGGCGAAGGCCAGGGACAGGGGATGTTCATCGGCGCGGGCGGGGATGAGTTCTGCCACCCGGCGTGGGCGCCGGACGGGTCGGCCGTCTACTTCTCGTCGTCCTACGCGTCGGCGCGCAGCAGCTTCCTGATGGACATCTTCCGCGCGGACCTGAGGACCGGCGTTGTGCAGCGGATCACGGGCGCCGAGTGGTCGGCCGGGCCGGTGAAGGGCTTTGGCCGGCTGGCTGTGGTCGTAGACACGGGCACGGCAGGCATTGACGATTACTTCGGCATCCTGGACCCGAAGAATGAGATCAAGATCACCTACAACGGCGCCAACGGGAAGATATTCCACCTCACGCAGAACTTGCAGGACCGCAAAGGCAACGACATCAAGTACCGCTGGGTCGCGTTCATCGACCACGTGCCGGCTGGGCACATCTGGGTGCGCGCGTGGCGCAACAAGCACATCGGCGGGCTGGTGTCGCCGGTGGTCGTGGTCGAAGGCAAGACCTCGGACGTGCAGATTGACCTGAGCAGCGGCAACTTCCTGGCCCACTATCCCAGCGTGTCGCCCGACGGCCGCTATCTGGTTTTTCGACAGGGCGTGGCGTATTACCGGCGTCCGGCGGCGAACGCGTTCGGGTCGGACAAGATCGCTGAGGACGGCTATGACACGATGGCTGTGCTGGACATGCAGGCGCCGCTGCGCACCCTGCTGGCGCAGTGGGACGCGGCGCGCATGGGCGGCAAGGCCGTGGACCCGCGGATTTCGCCCGACGGCCGGACCATCGCGTTCAGCTACGGGCTGACGCCGACGGAGTCTATCGCGGTGTGTTCGCTGGAGAGTCTGGTGGCCAACCAGCCGCGGGCGCGCGTGGTGGCGCAGGGCGGCCGGCAGTTGGGCAATACGCTGGGCCACATGCACGCGGCGTGGTCGCCCGACGGCCGGCGGCTGGCGTTCTGCCGCTATATGCAGGTGACGGAGGCGTGGGGCACGCTGTTCGGCGGCAACTTGTTTGTGTGCAACGCGGACGGGTCGGGCCTGAGACAGGTGACGCAGGTGGGCGCCAACCAGTTCCCCGTCTGGCCCACGTGGTCGCCGGATGGCCGGCGCATCGCGTTTGCTTTGCTGACAGCCAAGGGCCAGCGGTTCGAGATGCTGGACCTGCTGCCGGGACGGGCGACCTCCAATATCTGGACCATCGGCGCCGATGGGTCTGATCCGCGCCAGCTTACTCAGGACGGGTTGAGCTGCGAGCCGGCGTGGGGCAAGTGAGGGAAGAACGATGAGAACGTGTCAAAGGACGTGCGCGGTGATCACGGCGTTGGTTCTGCTGGCCGGCTGCAAGTCGCCTGCGCCCAAGACTCGCGTCGCCGCGGCGGCCACGCCGAAACTGAAGGTGGCGCTTGTGCTGCGCACTTTGCAGAACGATTACTTCCGCGAGATGGCCGAGACGGCGCGCAGGCGGCAGCAGGCCCGCGCCGCGGATTATGACCTGGAGATTCGCGGGGCGCGCTCCATGGACGACGTGGCGGGCCAGATCGCGATTGTCGAGGAACTGACCCGCAAGAAGCCGGATGTGTTGATCGTGGCGCCTTCGGACAGCAAGGCTCTGATTCCGGCGCTGAAGAGCGCGAAGGAGTCGGGCGTAGCGGTGGTGATTATTGATTCGCCGCTGGACCCCGAGGCCGCGGACGCGGCGGACCTGGCCGCGCCGTTCGTGGGGCCGGACGGTCAGCGGGGCGCCAAGAAGGCCGCGGAGTTCCTGGCGGATGCTATTCGGCCCGGTGACCGGGTGGCGATCATCGCGGGTCAGAAGGATTCGCTCGTGAACAAGCAGCGCCTGCAAGGCGCGACGATTACGCTGCGCGAGGTGGCCATCCGGATCGTGGCTGTGGAGTACGCCAACTGGGAGCGGGTCCAGGCCAAGGAGGCGGCAAAGCGCCTTCTGGCGCAGCACGCGGACCTGAAGGGGATCGTGGCGCTCAACGACCCCATGGCGCTGGGCGCGCTGGACGCG
>CAYYEE010000208.1:0-7537 GCA_964470775.1 uncultured Planctomycetota bacterium
TCCACGACGTCATTGTCGCACTTCCACACGCAGCGGCCGTGGGGGTTGGCGCCCTTGAGCGACTCGATCTTCTGCTCGAGGGTGGTCTCGCCCAAGTGTTCGAGCTCGGCCCAGACGTAAGCGCCCCAGCGGACGGGGTGGTCGATATACATCTTGCGCGCGGAGTATTCGCAGGTGGATTCGATGGGGCAGTCCACCAAACAGCGCGTGCCCGCGCCCTTGGGCGCCTTCTCGGGCCGGAAGAACATGCGGCCGCCAAAGCTGGCGACCGCCTTCACCGGCGTCCCGCTCATCATCCACGCGATGAGGTCGAGGTCGTGGCAGCACTTGGCCATGAGCATGGTGGAGTGGCAGCGGTCGCGGCGGTTCCACTTGCCGCGCACGAAGCCGGTGGCCATGTGGTGGTAGCTGACGTGCTCAGTGGTCTGGATGTTCATGAGCTCGCCGATTTCGCCGGCCAGGACCTTGGCCTTGATGGCGGCGTAAAAGGGCGCATAGCGCAGGACGTGGCAAACCATGACTTTGCGGCCGAGGCGGCGCGCGGCCCTGGCCAGGGCCCACATCTCCTCTTCGCTGGTGGCAAAGGGCTTTTCGAGAAGGATGTCGTAGCCGGCTTCGAGCAGGGGCAGGCTGGTGGAGACGTGGTGATGGTCCATGGTGCCGTTGATGACGGCGTCGGCGATCTTGCCGGCGCGGGCGAGGTCGTCGGCGGTCTTGAAAAGGCGGTCCGGGGGCAGGTTGTATTCGGCGGCCACCTGCTTGCGGCGGTATTCGAGCGGGTCGGCGACGCCGACGATCTGGAACGCGTCGGGCCGGGCTTTGGCGTAGGAGGCGTAGCACATGGACCGGTGGCCGGCGCCGACGATGACGGCGGTGACGGGACGCTGCGACATGGGGAGGCTCCTGTGAGCAGGCAAGGGACGAGGGCGGCGGAAGGGACAGCCAAACGGCGAACAAATTCAGAAGATGATGGCGGTCTTGAGGGTGGTCTTGTCGAGCACGGTCTGCCAGGCTTCGGCGGCGCGGTCGAGGGGGAAGCGCTTGGTGACGAAGGGGTCGAGCAGGAGTTTGCCTTCGCGCATGAGGCGCGTGACGTCGTCGTGGGCGGTGTGCTCGGCCGGGTCGATGCGCGCAAAGACGTGGCGCGCCTTGATCGGGTCGAAGATGGCGGGGTCGGCGCCGCGGTCGTAGACGGCGTAGCTGTAGACGCGGCCGCCGGGCGGCACAAGGCGCAATGCGCTCATGGCCGCGTCCATGCTGCCGGACACCTCGACCAGGGCGTCGTAGCTCTCGGTTCTGCGCTCGATGTCCTCGGACAGGAACACTTCGTCCGCGGCGTTCTGGGACAGGGCGAAGGTGAGGGGGCCTTTGCGGCGGGCGGTGATGGCCACGCGGGCCGCGCCGCGCAGCTTAAGGAACCGGCCGGCCAAGACGCCGGCTACGCCCGCGCCCACGACGAGGAAGCGCTGGTCCGTGACGTCGGCGATCTTCGCCACCGCGGACCAAAGCTCCTTGGCCGGGATCATCATGAGGGCCTGGTCGAGCGAGATGCCGGGCGGGGCGATTTGCTGATAGCGGCAGTAGCCGGGAACGGCTTCGGGCTTGACCACGCCGTCTTCCAGCATGGCCTGGCCATCCCTGACCTTGCCGTATTGGGCGAAGCCGCCCCACGCGGACGCGAAGGGGCCGAGCTTTTCGCCCGGCCACACGGCGTAGGCGCGCAGCACGCGGTCGCCGGCGTGGAAGCGTCGGACCTTGGGGCCGGTCTTCTCGACGATGCCCGCGGTCTCGTGGCCGAGGATGGCGGGGTACTGGGCGCCCCAGGGGAAGGTCCCTCCGACGAGATGGCGGTCGGTGGAGTTGCAGAACAGACAGCCCTCGATGCGGACGAGGCTGTCGTAGTCGCCCAGCTCGGGCATGGGCGTTTCGCGGACCTCGACGCGGCCCTGGCCGTCGGTGATGAGAGCTTTCATGCGCCTCTCCAGTCGAAGACCATGCCCATGATGGAACGATCGCCGTCAATGATGCGCTGGTAACCTTCGCAGGCCTTGGTGTAGGGCAGGAGGTCGGTGAGGTTCTGGCCCACGACGAGGCGGCCGGAGGCCATGCAATCGAGCACGGCGCGGGCGGTCTGGCTGTCGCCGGCGCCCATGGGGAAGAAGGCGGTGGCTTGGGCGGCGTGGAAGGTGTGGTAGTCGAGGGCGATCTCGCCCGGGTACCACGACAGGAAGACCATCTTGCCGCGCGAACGAAGGAGCTTGGCCGTGGCGGCGATATTGGCCTTGGAGGCCGTGGCTTCGACGACCACGGTGGCGCCTTTGCCGCCGGTGATCTGGTCCACGCGGGCGGCCAGGTCTTCCTTGAAGGGGTTGATGACGTGTTCGGTGACGTAGAGGCGGCTGAGGCGGGCGCGGAGCTCGCTGGGCTCGGCGGTGATGACCAAGGCGCCGCGGGCGCGGGCGAACTGGCCGAAAAACTGGCCGATGAGGCCCTGGCCCACGATGACGACGCGGTCCTGTTCGTTGATTCCGGCCATGCTAACGGCGTTGAGGCCGACGCGGGGCAGGATGAACATGGCCGCGTCTTCCATGCGCGCGCCGTCCGGGACTTTCATCACCGAGGCGGCGGCGTTGACGCTGATGGACATGTGGCCGCCGAAGACGCTTTTCACCTCGCCCTCCAGACGCGCGCCGCTCGTGACGACCTTGTCGCCCGGCGCCAGACCTTGCACGCCCTGGCCCAGCTCCTCCACCACGCCGGAGGTCATGTACCCGCCCACCAGGGGGAACGTGCCATTGTGGGTGCGCACGCCGGAAAAAATGGAGGACTCGGTGCCGATGCTGACGCCGGTGAACAGGTTGCGCACGCGCACCTCGCCGGGCCGCAGCGGGGGCAAGTCCAGTTCCTCCAGCGTGGGCTTGTTCTTCTCGCGAAAGACAATGGCCTTGGTCTTCATGGTCCCATCTCCCTCAATCCACGGCGTGGCTGGAGCAGCGCCTTGGCGCCGCCGCAGTCCTTGCACACGCCATGCAGGTAGACTTCGTGTCCTTCGGTGTGGAAACCCTTGGGCGCGCACGCGTCCAGGGGCTTCATGGCGCAGCCGTCGAGTTCGAGCAGGCGCTCGCACACGCGGCAGTAGAAATGATGGTGGTGCCCTTTGCCGGACCGCTCGAAGACCGTGCCCAGGTGCGGGCTGGAGATGCGCAGCAGCCAGCCTTCCTCGACCAAGCGTTTGAGGTTGCGGTAGACCGTGGCCTGGTCGAGCGAGGGGGCTAGCTTGCGGCCGAGGTCCAGCACCTCGGCCACTTGCAGGGGTCTGTCCTGGCGCAGGAAAACCTCGCGGATCGCTTCGCGTTGGAGGGTGTTCCGGGGCATGGGGGGCGTGGCCGGTCCTTATCGGGTGGGAATGATAGGAATGATGGGAATCATGGGAACCGTGGGCGAACTGGTCCAGCGTTCCATGCTTCCCGTCATTCCCATGCCTCTCATCCCGTCCTCCACGACGCCGCGAATTCTACACCCAAGGCGTCTTGACATGCAAATCCGTTTGCAATAGACTTTGTAATTGCAAAGCGATTCGCAATAACGTTTCGCTAACCCGGCTCCCAAGGAGGTATGACATGCGCGCGTTGATGACCGCGGTGGTGGCTTTGTCGCTGGCCGGGCCTGCGCTGGCCGGCGCGCCGAAAAAAGTCCTGTGCTCCACGTTCCCCATCTACCAAATAACGCGCAGCGTGGCGCAGGGCTACGCGGGGGTGTCGGTGGAGCTGATGCTGCCGGCCGGGCTGGGGTGTCCGCACGACTATGTGCTGACGCCGCAGGACATGAAGAAAATCTCCACGGCGGACGCGCTGGTGATCAACGGGCTGGGCATGGAAGAGTTCCTGGGCGCGCCGTTGCGCGACGCCAACGCCAAGCTGGTGGTGATTGACACGTCCAAGGGCATCGAGGGGGCGCTGGGCGGGGATGACGACCACCATCACCACCATGACCACGGCCAGAAGAAGGAGGCCCCCAAGGCGGAGGCGGATCACAAGGAGCACGGGCATCACCACGACCATGACCACGGCCCCAATCCGCACTTGTTCTCCAGTCCGCGCATGGCGGCGCGCCTTGCGATGAACGCGGCGGCGGGGTTGTCGAAACTGGACCCGGAGGGGGCGGCGGTGTTCTTCCGCAATGCGACGGCGGAGGCGGAACGGTTGAACAAGCTGGCTGATGAGTTCGAGGCGCTGGGCAAGCGGCTGAAGAACAAGAGGATCGTGACGCAGCACAGCGTGTTTGATTATCTGGCCAGGGACATGGGGCTGGAGGTGGTGGCGACGGTGCGCGGAGGCCACGCGGGCGAGGAGCCTTCGGCCGCGGAGGTCATCGAGGTCATCAAGACCATCCGCGAAAAGAAGGCGGGCGCGGTGTTTCTCGAGCCGCAATATCCCGGCCGCATCGGCCAGACCATCGCGCGCGAAGCGGGCGTGCCGGCGGCGCTGCTGGATCCGGTGGCTTCCGGTCCGGCCGACGCTCCGCTAGACTATTACGAGACCGTGATGCGGCGGAACCTTGAGACCCTGGCCAAGACATTGGGCGTGAAATAACGTGACGCCTACCGCAGATCCGGCCGTGGCCGTCGCTTTCGAAAATGTCACCGTCAGCGTGGGCGGCACGGTGATTCTGGACAAGGTGACGGCGTCGGCGCCGCTGCGGGGCTCGACGGCCATCGTGGGCCCCAACGGCGCGGGCAAGACGACGCTGCTGCTGGCGCTGCTGGGGCAGGTCCGTTACCAGGGCGCGATTCGCGTGGCGGCCGGGGCCGGGGGCGGGCCGGCGCGGGTGGGCTATGTGCCGCAGCGGTTCCCGTTCGACCGGGGCATGCCGCTGACGGTGACGGAGTTTCTGGTGATGGGCCAGCAGCGGCGGCCGCTGTGGCTGGGCGTGCGCAAGAGCCAGCGTGAACGCGCGCGCAAGCTCCTGGCCTCGGTGAAGGCGGAGGCGCTGGAGAACCGGCCGCTGGGCGCGTTGTCGGGGGGCGAGATGCAGCGGGCGCTGCTGGCGCTGGCGCTGCAGCAGGAGCCGGACCTGCTGATCCTGGACGAGCCGGCGGCCGGGGTGGACGCGCGAGGGGGCGTCATCTTCTGCGAACTGCTGGAGAGTCTGCGCGCGAGTTGCGGCTTTACGCAGATCATGGTGAGCCACGACCTGGCCACGGTGACGCATCACGCCACGCACGTCATCGCGCTGAACCGGCGCGTCATCGCCGAGGGGCCGCCGGCGGAGACGCTGACCCGCGAGACCCTGACCGCGCTCTTCGGGCTTCACATGGGGCTGGTGGACAGGGACGCCATGCCTGGCCGTCAGACGGCGTGCGACTGCCGCCGCCGGGAGGCGCCCCATGTTTGATCTGAGCCCTGTCTATGACCTGATGCTGCGGCTGATGCCGTTTGAGACGCTGGAGCCGCGTTTTATGCGGCAGGCGCTGCTGGCGCTGGCTCTGCTGGCGCCGATGACGGCGGCGATGGGGGTGCAGGTGGTGAACTTCCGCATGGCGTTCTTCGCGGACGCGATCAGCCATTCGGCGTTCGCGGGCGTGGCCATGGGGCTGATCCTGTCGGTGGACCCGGGGTGGAGCATGGCGGTGTTCGGAGTGGTGGTGGGGCTGGCGATCGTAGCGGCGCAGCGGCGCAGCGCGCTGTCGTCGGACACGGTGATCGGGGTGTTCTTCGCGGCGGTGGTGGCGTTCGGGCTGGCGGTGGTGAGCCGCGACCGGAACGTGGCGCGCGACATGCAGCGGTTCCTCTACGGCGACATCCTGTCCATCCGCGACGGCGAGGTGGTATTCCTCTGTTTCTTGTTCGTGGCGCTGATGGCGTTCCAGGCGCTGGCCTATAACCGGCTGCTGTACGTCGGCCTAAACCCTGCCCTGGCGCAGACGCACCGGGTGCGGGTGGCGGTTCACCAGTATCTCTACGCGGGGCTCATCTCGCTGGTGGTGGTCTTCGCGGTGCAGGCGATGGGCGTGCTGCTGGTGACGGCGATGCTGATCGTGCCCGGGGCGGCGGCGCGCAACCTGGCGCGTTCGGCGGGGGCGATGTTCTGGTGGTCCATCATGATCGGCCTGGTTTCGGCCGTGGCGGGGCTGTTCATCTCGGCGCAGGACTGGGCGCGGACGGCCACGGGGGCCACGATCATCCTGGTAGCGTTCGGTTTCTTCCTGATCAGCGCGCTGGCGGCGTGGCTGCGACAGGGGCAGCCCCGATGAGCGGCGACGGCCACGAACACGCCGCTCCTTCGCTGGCGGCGCGGGCGGCGCCGTGGCTTGAGGGGGCGTTTCTGCTCTTGGCGCTGGCCATGGCGCCGCTGGGCGCGCCGCAGGGCAAGACGCGGGCGTTCGGCATCGCCTTCGCGAGCATCATGCTGGAGGCGGCGCCGTTCATGCTGGCCGGCGCGCTGATCGGGGGCATGGTGGAGAGTTTTGTGAGCCGCGACAAGATGGCGGGGCTGCTGCCGCGGCGGGCGTGGGTGACGGCGTTCCTGGCGGCGGTGATGGGGATGCTCTTTCCCGTTTGCGAATGCGCGATTGTGCCGGTGGTGCGGCGGCTGGCGCGCAAGGGTCTGCCGCCTTCCGCGGCCATCGCGTATCTGCTGGCCGGGCCGATCGTGAACCCCGTAACGGCGCTGTCCACCGCGCTGGCCTACCGCTCGATCCCGGTGGCGGCGGCGCGACTGGGCGCGGGGTTCGTGATCGCGGTGGCGGTGGCGCGGCTGGCGCCGTGGCTGCTGGGCCGCGACAAGGTGTTTCGCGCCGACCTTGGGCATGACAGCCACGGCGGCCGCGGGCATGTCCACGGCGAGGCGTGCGGTTGCGGACATGCGCGGTCGGATGAACCCGCGGGCGCGCGCGCGAAGATGCTGGCGGCGGTTCGCCACGCGGCGGACGACTTCCTGGACGTGGGCCATTTCCTTGTGATCGGCGCGCTGATTGCGGCGGCGTCGCAGACGTTCGTGGACCGGGCGTTTTTCGCCACGTTGTCGTCGACGCCGTTCGCGCCGGTGCTCCTGATGATGGCTCTAGCGGTTATGCTGAACGTGTGCTCGGAGGCGGATGCGTTCATCGCGGCGTCGTTTCGGGGGCTGGCGCCGTTTCCGGCGCAGCTGGCGTTCATGGTGGTGGGGCCGATGTTCGACCTGAAGCTGCTGCTGATGTACTCCACGCTCTTCCGCAAGCGCGCCACGATCCTGGTGGCCGGGTTGGTGTTGTTGTTCTCCTTCGCCGCGGGCGCGGGGGCTGAGATCGGGAGGTTCGCGGCGCCATGAGGTCCTTGCTGGCGTTCTGCGGGCGATGGCGGCGGGCGCTGCTGTTTGGGGCGTGGGCGCTGGCGTTGGCGGAGCTGGCGGCGACGGGGCGCTATCAAGTGTTTCTGCGGCCGGCGTTCGGGGTGTCGGTGGCGGCGGGCGCGATGTTCTTCGCGCTATTTGCCGGCGCGCAAAAGGGCTGCCCCGGACCGGACCGGCTGGGTTGGGCCGAGGGAATCCGGCTGGGTCT
>CAYYEE010000209.1:0-7532 GCA_964470775.1 uncultured Planctomycetota bacterium
CGGCCGCCGGTCCACGTGTCCCAGACTTCGACTTGATAAAGGCCCTCCTTCATGCCGGTGAACCGGAAGGAGAACCGTTCTTCCGCCAGGGGCGGCGGCTCCAACGCCGGGTCCTTCATGGCCGCGGCGTTGAACACCCATGCATAGGCCAGGCTGCGGGCCAAAATGCCCCGCAGGTTGGCGCGGCGTTCGCCGCCGGTGTGGATGATCGTGTCCACTTGGCGGAAGACGTGTCCGCGCCGGTCCTCGCCCTTGGCGAACTGCGCCAGGGCGTAGAGATGGTGGTAGAGGTTGTCGGCCTCGATATGCGTATCCCACCACCACGGCAGCGCGGCGCCGGCCCATGGGGTCATGAAAGCATACCACAAACCCGCATGGAGGAACACGCCCTGCCGGTCGGCCCGTTCGTCCGCCGCGTTGGAGTAGCCGGCGAACTCGCCCAGGAACACGGGCTTGCGCAGGGGCGCGGCCTGGCTGGCCACGCGGTCCACGCCCTCGCCCAGGCTGGTCGTGTAGATGTGCGGCGCCAGAAAATCGATGATCGGCAGCGCCTTGAGCGAAGCGTGCCAGTACGTGGCGCCCACGCTGGTCGTGATGAGGCGGCGGTGGGGGTCGTTGGCGCGCAGGTGGCCGCCGATCTCCCGGTGCCACTCCACCACGTCCTCGAAGCGGTTGAACGCGCTGTAGTCCACCTCGTTGAACAGCTCCCACGCGAAGATTTCGGAGTACGCGCCGTACCGGGCCGCCAGGTACTCCATTTTGCGCTTGACCAGATCAATGGCCCGGCGGTTGGTGAAGAAGTCCTCGGGCCGCTGGCAGGGGCCGCCGTTAGCGGCGTTGTAGGGACACTGCGCCCAGGTATCCTTCAGGATGCCGTGATAGAACAGCACCAGCATGACGCGAAGCCCGTGGTCGCGGGCCAGACCCAGCATGGCGTCGAGCTGGGGCGCGGTGTCCAGGTCATACTGGCCTGCGTCCTTTACGGTCTCGATGGGCAGGTGCCAGGGACACAGCCACACGCGCACCGTGTTGCCGCCATAGGCGCCCACTGCCTTGAAGTAGTGGTCGATGTTACTGGCCCAGGCCACGTTCTGGCCCACGGGGTAGAAAGGCGCGCCGCTGGCCAGCTCGAAGCAGGTGGGGTCGGCGCGGCTGATGCGCACGCCGCCGGCGGAATCCGGCCTGGCCACGGCGTCAAAGGAGCCGAGTTCGCTGGTTGTCTCGCCCTTGGCGTCGCGCAGGGCCAGGCGGTAGATCCACCGGCCGGCTTCGTCCGGCGAAAAGCGCACCTTCCACGCGGGCCACGCCGGCGCGTCGCCCGGCCGCGGGCCGTCGTAGAAGCCGGGGATGACGCGCGATGCCCCTCCGGGCGAGTAGAACGTGGCGGCCAGGCTCACCTCGGACCGGTCAAAGGGGTTCTTGTACTCCGCGGACACGGGCGCTTCCAGCTCGAAGACGCCGTAGAGGGGGACGGCGCTTTGCGCGGCGCGCGGCTGGCCCAGGGTTGGGCCTTGGCCCGCGGCGCCCGGCAGGGGGGCCGGCGCCAGGCGCAGATTGTCCAGAAAGACCGTGCCCTTGGGGTTGCCGTTTTCAAAGAAGAGCAGGGAGAGCTTGGTCGTGTTGTCGAGATAGGAGGGGCTGTGGCGGTAGTTCTCGTCCCCGCGGCTGAAGCGATTGCTGGTCAGGTCAAATGTGACGTTGCGGTTCCAGCCCGGCTGAATGGGGACGCGGGGGCTTTCGTAGTAGAAGGGGGGACGGCCGCACTCGATGCCCAGGGCCATGCGCATGCGCTGCGGCGCCGCGCTGAACACGTCAATGAGCAGGCGGCTGCCGCGCGAGAGGTCGAGCCGGCCATCGCGCCGCGCCTGGAACTTGCCCCGGCCGAACGCCTCGAAGTCAATGCGCAGGGCGTGCTGGCCCGCGGTGGCGTGCTCGGTCGTGATGCTCAGCGCGGCGTGGTCGTCCGCGCTTTCATTGGCCCACGGCCACACTGTCTCGAAGTCGTCCAAGAGGATGGGAGGAGGGGTCTGGGGCGCGGCGGCCTTGGCCTTGGGCTGGGCGTTGGCGCCCAGACCGAGCCAACATGTCGCGGCAAGGGCGATAAGAACGGATGTGGCTGCGCGGGACACGGTGATGGGCGGCCGCCTGCATGGGGTGTGGGTCGAGAACCTCTGGGTTCACAACATCTATTATCTTCGGCAAGGGCCAGCCAGTCAAGGCGACGGTATGGTGGGCTCCTTGACACAACGATATGCGCGGTGGTAGTTTACGTTTTTGGGCCTTGCCGCGGGGCTTGGCTTGTTCAGCGTCTTCTGGCCACAGGTTGCGTCTGCTATGAGTCCTCAGCGCCGTCTGGGCATCGTGAAGAAAGTGAAGCGGGTGGTGGTGAAGGTCGGTACCGCGGTCCTAACGACGCCCACGGGGACCTTGGACGAGGACCAGGTGGCGCGGCTGGCCGACCAGGTGGCCTTGTTGTGCGAGCGGGGGGTGAAGGTCGTGGTTGTCACCTCTGGCGCCATCGGCGCGGGCATGGCCACGTTGGGCATGAAGAAGCGCCCTGCCGAACTGCCGCGCCTGCAAGCCGCCGCGGCCGTGGGCCAGGGCAAGCTCATCGCCGCCTATGAAAAGCACTTCAGCCGCAAGGGATTCCACGCCGCTCAAATTCTGCTCACCCGGGAAGACCTGGACGAGCGGCGGCGGTACCTCAACGTCTCGAACACCCTGCATACGCTCCTGAGCATGGGCGCCATCCCCGTGGTCAACGAAAACGACACCATCTCCGTGGAAGAGATCGGCTTTCTGGAGAACGACGCGCTCTCCATGCTCACCGCGGGGCTGGTGCAGGCCGACCTGCTCGTGGCGCTCTCATCCATCCGCGGGCTCTACGAGAACCCCAGCGCGCCCTTGGAGCAGCGCCGCGTGGTGGAGGTGGTGGAGGGCGTGGACGGCGCCGTGGCCGCGCTGGCCAGCGGCGAGAAGTCGGCCCGCGGCAGCGGCGGCATGGAGGCCAAGCTCAAGGCCGTCAGCGCCGCTACCAGCATCGGCATTCCGGTGGTCATCGCTGACGGCCGCGAAGACCGCGTGCTGCTCAGGCTGTTCGACGGCGAGAACCTGGGCACGCTTTTCATACCCAAGCCCGAGCGCGAAGAGAGCCGCAAACTGTGGATTCGCTTCGGCGGCCGGCCCAGGGGCATGATTCGCGTGGACGAAGGCGCCAGCAAGGCCCTGGTCGCCGGCGGCAAGAGCCTGCTGCCTTCGGGCATCGTGGCTGTGGAAGGCGCGTTCGAGCGCGGCGACGTGGTCCTGGTGGCCGCGCGCGATGGCGCTGAGATCGGCCGCGGCTTGGCGAACTACTCGGCCGCGGAAGTGGACAAGATCAAGGGCCTGAAGACCCCGGCCATCGCCGGCGCCTTGGGGGCGTGCCCGTACGCCGAGGTCATCCACCGCAACAACCTGGCGCTGACGCAGTAGGGGAGGGCCGGGCCGCATGGGGCTCGCGCGCCCTGGCAACGCCTGGTGGGGCGCGCCGCGCTTGACTTGCCGCGCCCGCGATGCTACATTCCGCTACCATTACGACGCCGTTTTTTGTCAAAATCTTGCCTTTTCAGGAGAGAAACGATGGCGCAGCAGCAATTCGGCCTTATCGGTCTCGCGGTCATGGGCCAGAACCTGGCCCTGAACGTCGAGAGCCGTGGCTTTTCGGTGGCGGTGTTCAACCGGACCGTGGAAAAGACCGAAGAGTTCATCGCCAAGAACCCCGGACGCAAGCTGGTGGGCGCCAAGACGATTCAGGAGTTCGTGTCCCAGCTTCAGCGCCCGCGCAAGATCATGCTCATGGTCAAGGCCGGCGCGCCGGTGGACGAGTTCATCCAGCAACTGCTGCCCTATCTGGACAAGGGCGACCTCATCATTGACGGCGGCAACAGCTTCTTCCAGGACACCATCCGCCGCTGCAAGGAGTTGGAGAGCAAGGGTTTTCACTATATCGGCACCGGCGTCTCGGGCGGCGAAGAGGGCGCTCTCAAGGGCCCGGCCATCATGCCCGGCGGTCCCCGCGCGGCCTATGACATGGTGGAAGACATCTTCACCAGCATCTCCGCCAAGGTCGGCGGCGACCCCTGCTGCGCCTACATCGGCGCCGATGGCGCCGGCCATTATGTCAAGATGGTGCACAACGGCATCGAATACGGCGACATGCAGCTCATCAGCGAGGCCTACTACCTCATGAAGAGGGCCTTGGGCATGAGCGCGGCCGAGATGCACGAAACCTTCGCGAGCTGGAACGAAGGCGAGCTCAAGAGCTACCTGATCGAGATCACCCGCGACATCCTGGCCCGCAAGGACGACGAAACCGGCCAGCCGCTGGTGGAGCTCATTCTCGACAAGGCCGGCCAGAAGGGCACGGGCAAGTGGACTTCCGAGAGCGCTCTGGACCTCGGCGTCCCCGCCCCCACCATCGCCGAAGCCGTGTTCGCCCGCTGCATGAGCGCCGTCAAGGAGGAGCGCGTCGTCGCCTCCAAGAAGCTCCGCGGCCCCAAGATCAACTTCAAGGGCGACAAGGCCAAGTTCATTCTGGCCATCCAAGACGCCCTTTATGCCAGCAAAATCTGCTCTTACGCCCAAGGCTTCGCCCTCATGAAGGAAGCCAGCAACGAGTACAAGTGGAAGCTGGACTTCGGCGAGATCGCCATGATCTGGCGCGGCGGCTGCATCATCCGCGCCCAGTTCCTCGAACGCATCCGCGACGCTTTCAGCAAGCGCCGCAAGCCCCTCAACCTTCTGCTCGACCCGTTCTTCAAGAGGATCGTCACCAAGGCCCAGAAGAACTGGCGCCAGGTCGTGATCCAGGCCACCAAGTTCGGCGTCCCGGTCCCCGCCTTCTCCTCCGCGCTGGCCTACTTCGACTCCTACCGCACCGAGTCGCTGCCCGCCAACATGATCCAGGCCCAGCGCGACTATTTCGGCGCTCACACCTACGAGCGCACGGACAAGCCCGGCGTGTTCCACACCGAGTGGCTCAAGTAGCCGCTGCCCAACGCGCCATCCCACAAGCCAGCCGCCCGCGGGGACGAACCTCGCGGGCGGCTGTTGCTTTCTTTGCGGCTCTGTCCGTCCCGTCTGAGTCCTCCGACACATCCGGCCTTTCGGACAGAAGTCCCGGCAGCCCCTACCCCCTCTTTAGCACCCTGAAAGCGTACTTCCCGTCTGGCGCCCTCAAGTCCTCGATCGTCTGCGGCGGCAGGTAGGATAGGTCAATATCGAGGTAGCCGAAGGTGTTGTTCTGCGAACACACGATCATCTGCTTGCCGTGCACGTGGCCAAACGCCGGCTCGTGCATGCAGGTGAAGCCGTACTTGGCCGCGGCCTTGGCCGTGGGCCGGGTGTGGCCGCAGATGGCGTACTGGCACTCTACCGCGCGCAGCGCCGGGAACAGCGTGCGCGGGTCGAAATTGCGGTTCCACACGATCTCCGTCAGCGCCTTGCCCAAGCGGCCCTGGGCCGCGAGGTTGATCAACCCCTGCTCGTTCTTCACCAGAATTGATGGCGACGCGTGCACGGCCAGCAGGTGTCCTCCCCGGCCGATGCGGATGCGCGCGGCGTAGGGCGAATCGCGCAGAAACGCCTCATACGTGTCCAGCACGGCTTGGCCGAAGTGTTCGCGGATGAAGCTCGTGAACGCCTCCTCCACGTCCGTCTCGCCCTTGCCCGCGCCCACCCCGCCCGCGTGGCTGTTTTCGTGGTTGCCCATGAGGTAGTGCACGTTTCCCGGGTTCTCGGCGCGCAGCGACAGAATCAGGAACAGCACGCGGAACGAGTCGTAGTTCGCCGCGTCCTGGTCGCCTTCAGACGTGCTGGGGTGCACCGCGTCGCCCAGAAAGAGAAGATGCGCCTCGCCCTGTTTGATCGCGTTCCAGTTGTCCTTGTCCGCCAGCACGAGTTCCAGGTTGTCGTACCGGCCGTGCAAGTCGCCCAGCACGATCAGGCGCTTGGCGTCCTCGATTTTGATCAGAGCGCCGGGCTGCTGGCGGACGTTGGGGGGACGGACGGATTCGGGATAGACGGGCTGCTGGCGAATGGCCTGGGCTATGATCGTGCCCTTGGCCAGCTCTCGCAATTCGCCGCGGATGGGCACGACCAGCCCGCCGCCCGCGTCAAAGATGATGTGCCCCTCTTCGTTCATGAACGTGCGCCACGGCAGGTCGCGCAGCCGGGTTTGCGGCGCCGCGGGCTCTCGCGGCGTGGCTGGGTTGAGCAGGTTGCGCAACTCCGTCGCCGCGCGAAAGACCGCGCTTTTGGTCTCCTTGCGCGCTTCGGGCGCGCCGGGCGGCGCCAGGAACAAGGCCTCGAGACCATCGCGCAGTTGCTTGATGAGCTGGGCCGCCTGTTCGTGGGCTGGGTCCGCGGCCAGGATGTTCAGGACAGGTTCGATGTCCTCGTGGCTCAGCTTGAAGTACTCGCGGTTCAGGTCGCCGGCTGGCGCGCTGGACTTGATGAGCTCCTGGGCGCGGAGCAGAATTTTGTCCACCCACGACGCGAGTTTGAACGCGGTGATGCCGCCAGCTGTGTCCGTGTCTGGCACTTCTGTCCCATCCTTGCGCTATCGCCGGGCCAGGCCGCGTCGCGGCGTCTGGGCGGCCGGGAACGACGAGGGGCGCGCCAAAGCGCGCCCCTCGAAGCGGTAAACCCGCGAGGAGCGTCAGCGGCCGGCGCGAAGGGCCTTGGCCGCGTTTTCGCCGCCGTTGAGCAGATCGAACAGCGGCTGCGGCCGGTCCACGCCTTCCACGAAGCTCGGACGCGCCGCCCACGGCGTCACCGACTGCACCGCCGCCATGTCCATCCAGTGCTGCAACCGCGCCACGGGCAGGCCCCAGCTCATGTGGAAATGGTTGGCCGGCGCGTACTGCTTGTACTCCGCCATGCTGGCGTACTTGGGCGTCACGAACGTGTGCGGCCACGTGTCCGTCGAGGTCTTGCACACGGCGCTGGCCAGCCTCGGCGGCAAGTCCACCGTGCACGCCTCGTCCCAGATCATGGAGAACATGCCGCTGACCGCGGAGTAGGCCATGCGGCCTGCAATGCCCTCGATGCCGCCGGGCGACACGTAGTTCACGGAGTTGCCCAGGCCGGGGAAGTAGCCCGGGTCCGCCAGAGGCATGCTCACCCCGGCCATGATTTCCTTCACCGGCGCGCCCGGCATGGCTGCCCAGTCAAAGCTGGCCGAGCCGGAGTTGTCGCCGTCCACGAACCCGCGCTTGGCCCAAATCTCCTCGCCCGTGTAATCCACCTTGAGCGAATCCGCCAGAGCCTTGATCTCCCACGGTTCCCACACCTTGCGGAAGTCCATGAACAGGGGCGGCGCCCCGCCGCTCAGATACGTGGTGAACAGCATGGTCAGCAAGCCCTGCACGTCCGCCTCCGTGGCGAACGGCTGCACCGGCTTGCGCCCGTTGTGGTCAAACGTAGAGTTAAAGAACGACTCCATCGCATCGGCCACCGGCGAGCCGGGATAGCCGCCGATATAGCTGATGCCG
>CAYYEE010000210.1:0-7500 GCA_964470775.1 uncultured Planctomycetota bacterium
GCGCTTTCGCGCAGGTCAACGGCGCTGGCACGGTCAGCCTTGGCGGCTCCATCGTCACTACGGCTGACGCTATCTCCTTCGCGGCTCCGGTCACCCTGACTGAAGGCGTGGAGTTGGAGGCGGGCGGCGTGGGCGCCAGCATTACCTTCAGCAGCACGGTTGATGGGACCACGGCTTACACCGAGGACCTCGACTTGGTTGCTGGAATCGGCGACATCCTCTTCAACGGCGCTGTCGGCTCCAATACCGCGCTGCGCGACATCGCGATCGCCAGCGCCAACAACGTCACGTTCTCCTCGACCGTGGACGCCGAGTCCATCTACCAGGCTGCGGGCACGGGCACGACGCTGTTCAGCGGCGACGTGAACCTGACCGGCCTGTCGGACTTCCTCACCGGCCTCTACGTGTCCACCAACGTCATCACGGTCAACGCCAATATCACCACCTTGAACAACGGCGAGGTCGTCCTTGACAACGCCGGCGTTCTGACCCTGGCCAATGGCGTGGCCATCAACTCCGATGGCGGCTTCTTCCAGGTTGGCGCCGGCGCGGTCAATACCGGCGCGAACATCACCACCACGGCCGATGACATCCTCTTCACGGCGCCTGTGACGCTCACGGGCAACGTGGGCCTCGCCTCGGCTGGCGGCGACGTCGCCTTCCAGGACACGCTCACCCTGACCGGCGGCGACATCGCCGTCACCACCGGCGCTGGCAGCGCCCTCTTTGCGGGCGTGGTCAGCGGCGCCAACGACATGACGCTCACCGTCGGAGGCGAAACGCTGTTCGAGAGCGCTGTCAATGTCGGCTCTGGCATGGGCGCGGCCATCACCATCAATTCCACCGGCGCGACGGTGTTCGAAGGCACGGTGGACACGGCCTCCGGCATCGTCGCCACCGCCGACAACGCGTGGGTCTTCTTCTTCGAAGACACGACCATCGCGGCCGGTGACACCGCCAGCAGCTTTGCCGGCAACGTTGGACTCGCTGGCATGAACTTCGTGGCGGCGAACAACGTCACGTTCGGCAGCAGCGGAGACGACTTGGTCCAGTTGTCCGCTGGCCCCGTTCTGATTCAGACCAGCAACGGCGGCGATCTCATGGTCAACGCCAGTGTCACGGGAGCCCAGGACTTGACGCTTGATGTCGCGGGTTCCACCGTGTTTGCCGCCACCGTGGGCACGCAGGTCACGCCTGTGGGCGATGGCAACGGTCCGTCCATCACCATCAACTCCCCGGGCTCTACCGAGTTCCAGGGCATGGTCTGGATGCGGTCCGGCTTCTTGCAGGCCGACGGCGCAGGCGTTGTCACCTTCCGCGACAACGTGGCGGTCACTGGCGGTGATACGGGCAGCGTCTTCCACGCCAACGTCGTTCTCGACGAGATGTGGTTCCGGTCTACGACGTCTGTAACGTTCGGCGACGGCGCTGGGGACTCGTTGACGATCACTGCTACCGGGCCTGTCACGATTGATACCCGGTGGGACGATGGCCAGGTTGTTGTCAACTCGACGATGACCATGAACAGTGACGTCACCATCACGACCGGCGACGGCGACATCACGCTGAATGGACCCACGGTTGATGGAGCCGTCGGCGTGAACACCAACGCCTTGGTTCTGAACTCGGCCGGTGTCACGGCCATCAACGGCCAGATCGGCACGCCGGGCGCGCTTGGCTTTGCCATTGAGTCCGTGACCACCGACGCTCCGGGCATCACCGAGGTCAGCGCCAACATCTACACCGACGGCGGGACGATTACGTTCAACGATCCCGTGACGCTGACGGGCGCGCTCCCCACCATCACCATGACGGACACGGGTTCCACGGGCATCCAGTTCATGTACGTGGATCCGCTCGGCGCGACGGACGCCCTGAATCTGAACGGCCACAACCTGACGCTGAACGCCGACAACGGCGCTGGCGCCGGGACGATCCAGTTCCAGGGCAGCGTCGAAGTGGGCGCCTCCACGCTTGACGCCTTTGGCTCCGCGGGTATCAACGTTGTGGGCGGCATTACGGGCTCGACCGGCTCGGTGTTGCTGGATGTCGGCGTTATGTCCCTGACCAACGTTGACGGCGACATCCTCCTGAGCGGCGCCGGGACCATCACGATTACGAATGCCGTCTTGAGCGGTGTTGAGGTCAGCACGGTGGGCGGCCCGATCACCTTCAATGGGCCGGCGGTGACGGACGTGGCTCCTTCCTACGTCAGCACCGGTTCGGCCACGGCGGGCGCCGTGTTGTTCAACGACACCTTGACCCTCAACAGCGACTTGGCGGTGTTTGCCGGCTCGGCGACGTTCGTGGGCGCCGTTTCCGGAGCCAATGACCTCGCTCTCGAAGTGGACGGCGCCACTCAGTTCCAGGCGGCTGTTAACGTCGGGTCCGGCGTTGGCCCGGCCATCCTCATCGATGGCGCTGGCACGACCACGTTCCAGAGCACGGTGACTACGGCCTCCGGCATCGAGCAGACTGATGCCAGCGCCACCACGATCTTCCAGAACAACGTGACGATCAACCACGGCGACACGGACACCTTCTTTGCGGGTAACGTGACGCTGCAGGCGCCGGTGGCTGGCCTGACCTTCCAGGCTGCCGACGCGGTGACGTTCGGCGCCTCGGCGGCCAATACGTTGACGCTGGCTGGGTCTGGCAACATCGCGCTGGTCACGACCGGCGGCGCGTTTAGCTGGCTGCTGGTCAATGCCGCCACGGACGGCGGCCGCGACCTCACGCTCAACACCACGGGCCACGCGATATTCATGGCTCCGGTGGGCGGCGCGACAGCCATCGGCGATGGGACTGGCGCGGCCATCACCATCAACTCCACAGGCGACACGCTGTTCGCGGGTATCGTGCGCACAGCTTCTGGCATCGTGCAGAGCGTGGGCGCTGGCGAAGTCGAGTTCCTTGCAGACGTGACCGTTCTCGGCGCCGGCACGGCATCCACCTTCAACGAGGACGTGGTTCTTGGCGGCTTGACCTTCACCACCGCCGGTTCACTGTTCTTCGGCACGGACAACACCGATCTCGTCCGGCTGGCTGACGGCACGGTGACGCTGACCGTGGCTGGCGGCTTGACGGTCGAGTCGCAGGTGGTGGGTCCGCAGGACTTGGTGCTGAACGTGACAGGCGCGTCGGTGTTCAACGGCCCGGTGGGCGACCTGACTACTGGCGGTTACGGCCCGCTCGGTTCCGGCGCCGCCACCAACTCGATCACCATTAATTCCACCGGCGCCACGACGTTCAACGACACAGTCACGACCGTGTCTGGCTTGCTGCAGGCGGGCGGCGCCGGGCTGGTGACGTTCCGCGAGAACGTGCTTGTGGGTGGTGGCCTAGCTTCGGTGTTCAACGCCAATGTCACGCTGGACGGGATGACGTTCCTGTCGGGTTCGAACGTGACCTTTGGCGACACGGTGGATGCGGATACGCTGACGATCACCTCCGCCGGCCCGGTTACGATCAGCACGACGCCGAACAACTCCAACGTGGTGGTCAATTCGCTTACTGTCATGGGTAACGACCTGACGATCACCACCGCGTTCGGCAATATCACGCTGAACGGCCAGGTGGTTGATGCTGCCAGTGGCGTGAACCAGAATGACCTGCGGCTGCTCGCCACGGGCGACACGCGCATCAACGGAGAGATCGGCAGTGGCGGCTCGCTCCCGATTTCGTCCATCACGACGGACCTGCCGGGCACGACGTACATTGGCGCCAGCATCTTCACGGATGGCGGAACAATGACGTTCAATGATCCGGTGTACCTGACGGATTACATCGAGTTGGTTGATACTGGCGCCACGGGTATCCGGTTCATGAACACGTTGGATCTCAACGGTTACGATCTGGATGTGTACGCGGCCAACAACGCGGGCACGGTGCTCTTCGACGGCCAGGTCACCGTGGGCGCCAACGACCTGTACGTGGAAGGCTGGGGCGGTGTGACGGTCAACACCGGCATCCGGGGCACCACGGGCGACGTGACGTTGTGGATCACGGATATGCTCCCGGCGCTGGCGGGTCCGCGCGTCACGCTGAACGGCCCCATTACCCTGTCCGGCGATGGCGACATCAGCTTGGACAACCCAACGTTCAACGGTGTGGATGTCACCACGGTTGGCGGTGATATTGATGTCTACGGCCGCGCCATCACGGCGGGCGGGCCGGTTCTCGTCGGTTCCAGCGGCGGTTACATCTGGTTTGGCAATGGCGCTCTGGGTGGTGAGGTTATCCTTGGCAGCGACCTGACGGTTGACGCCGCTGGTGGTCAGATCGAGATGGACTCTACGGTGAACGGACAGCATAACCTGACTCTCAACAGCTCGGACGCTACTTTCATCCTCCGCGAGATCGGCGGCGTGACGCCTCTTGACTCCGTGACGACCGATGCTGCTGGTATTACCTATCTCGGCGCCGACGTCACCACACAGGGCGACGGCGTCGCGATTCCTGGAGCCATGTCCGTGCTGTTCGGCGACCCGGTGATCTTGACGAACGACGTTGTTGTGACGGATACGAGCGGGCTGGGCGTGTGGTTCGACCAGACGGTGGACAGCGAGATGCCGGGTCAGTACGGTCTGGAAGTGAACTCGACCGGCACGGGCGTAGCAGTGTTCAACGGCAACGTCGGCGCCACCAACCCGCTGGCCTACTTGGAGGTGTCGGCGATGGACACCGTGGCCGGCGACCTCCAGGTCGGCATCCTGCTGAACAATGTCACGACGACCAGCGACCAGGTTTACTACACCGCGAACAAGATTGAGCTCCAGGGGTCTGAATATCTGGCCACGGACGCTGACGCCGCCATCGCGTTCAATCCGCTTGGCAGGGCGGCGATCCCTGCTATCGCCACGATCTTCAGCGAGGGTGGCGACGTTGCGATCAACGCAGGCGGTGTGTTCATCATGGGTCAGCACGAGAAGATGTCCATCCTCGGCAACCTGCACCTCGAGGCTGGCAACGTGGCTGTGTTGAGCGATATCTCGACTCTGGGTGACATGTACGTGACCGCGCCCCAGATCGGCCTGCTCAACCGCGCCGCCGGTCCGGTGCTTATGGCTGACGGGACGTACACCGCTGACCTGGGTCTGGACTTCGTGGCCGGTGGCCAGATCGTCTGGAGCTCCAAGCCGGTCGAGCTGAACGCTCCGGCTGGCCCCACCATGTTCGCCAGCCCGTTGGGCTATGGCACGCCGGTCGAGAACTTCGAGTTGTACGTGTACCGCAAGCTGCAGGATCCCGTGACGGTTGCGAGCATGTGGCACGGCGGGCAGCAGGGCAGCGAAGGCGTGGTGCTGGATCTGTACGCCAAGGGTCCGTCGAACACCAACCCGTCCGAAGCGCTGGCGGATCCGGATCTCGCCTCTGACCTGGCTGCTCTGGCCAACGTCTCGTTGATTCCCGGCTTGGCCAACCATGTGAACGTGGTTCGGCCGGCGAACGCGTCCATTGAAGACATGAACCGCATGTTGCGTCTGGGCGTGCCGGGCCGCGAGATGAGCCCCAACGAGTACAGCACGTTCCTCGATCAGGGCGCTTGGCTCTACTACGATCTGCCCAGTGGCGTGGCCGCTGCTGGTGACGAGTTGCTCCGCACCGTGGCTCGCGGCCGCATGGACGGCGTCATCTCTAGCAGCATCGTGAACAAGTACGAGGCGCTGTTCTCCGTGGCCACGGTGGACGAAGTGACTGGCCAGGAGACGCGGCAGGATATGTCCGCCACGGTGCGCACGGTTCTGACGCAGGCCTTCGAGGCGTTCAAGAAGGAGACCGGCAAGACCGCCGAGTCGCCGAACTTCGCCAACGACTTCCGCAGCTACATCAACCTGGCCGGCGGCGAGGCCTCGGAGTACATGCAGCGTGTTGAAAACCTGATGACCGAGGTGAAGGCTCTTGGCCTCAACGAAGCTGAGTACGGCGTGGCCAAGCGCATCATCCTGCCCAGGTTCATGCCCGCCGGCATGCCGCTCGACGTCTTCGAGTCGGTGATCTTCGCGAACGTCGGAACCATCGCTAGCGTGAAGTAGATCGCTGGGACGGCCCCACAAGGGCTGTCGCCGAAAGCTGGAAAGCCAGGCCCTCCCGCGCAGGCGGGGGGGTCTGGCGCTTTAAGACAGCTTGGCTGGCAGGAGGGCTGTGGCGGCGATGGGAGTAAGAGGAAGGATGGGGGTGATGGGGCGCCGCGCAGGGAGGCGTCAGGCAAGAGCGCACAGAACGGTAGAACAGGTTGGTTCGGCGACTTGGAGTTCCGGGAGGGCGTTTCTCTGAGGAGTTGGACGGCCGATGCCGCGGCCGTATTCTGCTGGCCGGCCTACTCCGCCTTCACCAGGACCTGCTCTAAGACCTTGGCGCAATAGCCGCAGTTGTGGCAAGTTTTCTGGCAGCCGGAGGAGCGCTCGAACCAGTCGGCGGGGAAGCGCGTATTGTCGATGACGTAGGGCGCGAGGGCGGGGCCGAAGCCTGGCTCGAAAAGGTCGAGCAAGTTGCCGGCGTACTTTCGCGACGTGTAGGCGTGGATGACCATGCGCGGCCGCGCGTGCATTCGTGTGGCCAGCTTCACCACGGGGAACAGGTCGTCATAGTGGTGAAGGTCCTCCGGCCGGATCCATGTGTTCTGCAACAGCATGGGCCAGTTGGCGCGGTCCTGCAGGTTGTGCCAGCACACGTGCGGCGTCCAGTTCTCGATGTTCAGCGTCTCGTCAATCTCGGCCTCGTGCGCCACCATGTTGTCGTGGAACGACTGGCCGGAGCAGAACGCCAGGCACCCGCTGTTGGCCAGCATGATGAGCTTCTTGCCATTGGCGTCGGTCCACGCCTTCAATTCGCGCAGCCGGGGCAGATCGCGGTTATAGTCGCGCTGCGCGTGATAGCTCGTGAAGAGCCCCTGCACGTACTGCATGCCTTTCACCGTGCCGATGCGCATGTTCACCGACGCGCGGACGTCTATTTCGGGGAAGTACTTGCGGACCGTGCGCGCGATGGCCAGGGAGGTCGTGGTGACGATCTCCACGCCGCCCACCACGTTCTGCAGGTGTTCCAGGATCGAGGCCGTCTCATTCTCCAGGCGTTGGGACGCCGCGTATTGCCCATAGCACGCGCCGTTGAACAGCAGGTCCAGGCGCACGCCCATCTCCTTCAGCGCGCGCAGGTCGGCCTCCAGGCGCGCCTGGCCTGTCCAGTCGGTAAAACCCCGGCGCGACGTCAGGGCGGCGCGGCCGGAGGGGACGTTGAGCCAGGGGAAGTACACTTCCGCGATGTGGGGGGCGTAGTCGCGGACAATGTCCACGAACGATTCCTCGCCTTCCTCGGCGAGCTGGTATCCGACGGCGAACTTCATGGGGCTGTCTCCTGGCCAGAGGGTGTGCGGCCAGTCTATTAAAGCATAGGTGGGTACGCGCGTCATGGCGCGCACGACGGCAAAGCCAGTGTAGTGTTTCAGAAATAGCTTTGCTATCTCTGAAACACTGCACGACACAAACCCGGCGCTTGACG
>CAYYEE010000211.1:0-7495 GCA_964470775.1 uncultured Planctomycetota bacterium
CGCCGTCCCCCGCGCTGCTTGACCGCAAACTACCTACTCTGAGTATCTGCACCCCAAGGCATTTCCTGGACAGCACAGGGCCAAAGTCAACTCCTGGCTGTGGCGCAAGTTGCAGACATCGGCTCCGTCGTGTTACGCCTCATAGATAGCAAAGCTGTTTTTTTGAGGCACAAGCCCAGGGCCGGCCGCTGCGGCGCAAGATCATATCCAGAAGATCGCGTTGCGCAGGTTGTTGTTGAGGCCGTCGATGAGGATCCAGAAGGCGGCGGCGGAGTATTCCCCTAGAACCAGGCCGAGAAAGAGCGGCCGGAGCTTGAGATAGAGCTTGGGGCCGCCGTACTTGAGGATGCGGTTTTTAATGAGCCACGAGAGGAAGATGCTGAACCAGAGGACATGGGTCCAGGAGACGACGGCGATGGGGAGGCCGATGGGGTTGAGGGGCCACCAGACAAAGCGGTGACGGGCCGCGGTGAAGAGGCACATGACGGCCGCGCCCACGCCGGTGGCGGCCCAGCCGCGCAAGTCGGGGGCGCGGGGTTGCTCGCGGATGAGGCTGGTGATGACCGCGAAGGGGCGCTGGGGGCCGGCGACAAAGAACCAGTTGTGGAGGTTGACGGCGCCGTTGTCGAACATGAAGTAGAGGGTGATGCCGGAGGCGGCGCCGAAGGCGATGACGGCGGCGAGCATCATGGCCCAGAAGAGGCCGCGGGTGGAAGTGGGGCGCTTGGCGGCGTCCTTGGCTTCGGGCGAGACGGCGCGCATGCCGTGGGCGGCGGAGCACATGACAAAGGTGCGCACGTCGCTGTTCCAGACGTAGGTCCAGGGCATGGCGGCCATGGTCTCGCGGCTGAGCGAGGACGTGCCGACGCCGGAGATGACGAAGTCGGAGGAGATGAGGGGGACGATGGAGACAGGGACGCCGCTTTCGGCGATGATGCGGGTGAGGCCGATGAAGCCGATGAAGGCGGCGAAAAGGATGAGGAGGGCGATGAGAGGGCTGAGGCCGGAGAGGATGAGCCACACGAGCATGACGAGGGCGCCCAGGACGGCGCCCCAGAAGGCCGCGAAGTAGGACATGGGTTCGCGGCTGTCGTCGACCGCGCGGTCGAGGAGCACGGCTTTGCGAAGGACTTCCACAATGCGGCGGCGGCCGATCCACAGGCGCAGCAGGACGAGGGCGATCATGGCGCCCATGCCGAAGTGGCCGAGGTCGGGCGCGGTGGACGCGCCGTAGCCGCTGAGCTTTTCGAGGCTCTTGAAGCCGATGAAGCTGCTGACGCCTTTGTAGAAGCTGCCCAGGAGGCCGAGCGACCAGACGCAGAGGCTGACGTCGGCGCTGAGCAGATAGGCGAGGCCAAGGGTCTGCCAGCTGATTCGGAACTGGACGGGCCACGTGCCGTCCAGGGCTTTGACTTGCCAGGAGAGGGTGGGGCGCACGTCTTGCAGGACCTGGTAGTAGGAGGCCAGGCCGTTGATAGCGGCCAAGAGGAAGGGCACGGCGAAGCCGATCCAGAGAAATGGGCTCTTGAAGAAGGGGGGCACGCGCTCGCCTTGGGCCTGAGGCTGGCTGGCGAGTTCCATGGGTAGCTGGACGAGAGGAAACTGGATGCGTTCGTCCTCGACCCATTGTTTGCGGAAGATGGCCATGAGGCAGATGGATGTGGCGTAGAGGGCGAAGATGAAGACGCCCCAGGCGAGAAGGGGGCGGGCCAGAGCGATGGCGATGTCGTTGAGTTGCGCCGCGGTGAGGTTGGCGGGGAGGCCTTCGAACATGTACTTGCAGGCCAGGGCGCCTTCGCCCGTGCGGGGCAGGAAGAGCCATGGTTTCATGTAAGGGATGAGATACTCTCCCCACTTGTTGTCGGGGCTGGCGTAGTAGGTGATGGCGCCGATCATGGGCAGGAGCTGGCCCACAAGGCCCATGGTGCAGATGGCGCAAGCGACCGCCATCATGCCGTAGGCGACGAGCATTTCGTTGCGGCTGAGGATGGAGCGGCCGGTGATGGCGCGCGCGAGCATGACGACCAGGGCCAGAAGGAACATGGTGAAGACGGCCGCTGGGACGCTGAAGTCCAAGGCCATGGTGGAGGTCTGGAGTCTGAAGGCGCCATAGGGGGCGAGGACGGAGACGAAGGCGGAGCAGACTGCGCCCGCGAGCAGGGCGCGCCAGGTGACGATGCGCTGGGGTCCTGGGCGTGGAAGTCCGAGGTCGGACATGCTGGGGTCCCTGTTGGAGGAAGAAGCGCGGCTCCCAAGGCACGGGCCGTTTATGATATGCGCGGGGCGCGCAAGCGTCAAATGGGGATTGGGGCGTGGACGGCCAGGACGGCAAGGACAGGCGGCGGGCTGGCGGCCCCTTGAAAAAGACACCGCGTCGGCGGGGACATGGCGCCTCAGCCCGCCAACGGCGGGATCGCAACGTGTCCACGGAACAGAAGCGACATTTTCAACAGGCTGCTAGGCGGCGGGGTCGGCCAGAATCTGACGGATGAGGGATTGGGCCTGGGTGACCTGGGGCGGGAAGCTGGCAAGGGCGGCGCAGGCTTGGCGGATAAGGTTCTCCTGGCGCTCGGTGAAGGGGACCGGGCCGGCGAGATCGGCCGGGCGGCCGATGAGCAGGTCGCGGATGGCTTGTTCGAGAGAGGCGATGCCCTGGCCTGTGGCGGCGGAGACGGCCAGGGGCGGAGGACCGGGTTCGGAGGCAAGGTCGCCGGGGCTGATGGCGGGGGGGAGGTCGGATTTGTTGAGGACGAGACGTCTCGGGATGGGGCGGGTGCGGACAAGGAGTTCGGTGTCTGGCGGTGTGAGGGGCTGGGAGGCATCGAGGACAAGAAGGACGGCGTCGGCGGCGGCTACGGCGCCTAGGGCGCGGGCTACGGCCTGCTGCTCGACATGGTCGCTGGCGGGGCGGACGCCGGCGGTGTCAATAAGGAGGACAGGGAGGCCGGCGATTTCGCATTCGGCCTCGATCGTGTCGCGCGTGGCGCCGGGGTGAGGCGAGACAATGACGCGCGGGGCGCGGAGCAAGGCGTTGACCAGGGAGGACTTGCCGGCGTTGGGGCGGCCGGCCACGGCCACGCGGGCGGGCTGGGCCAGACGGCGCCCATGGGGGGCGGCTAGGAGGGCTTCCTGGAGCGCGCTGGCCGCGAGGGCAGGGTCTTGGGCGGCCCGGTCGGCGGCGTGGCGGAGCAGCCGCGAAAGCGCGCCCCGGCTCTGCGCAAGGAGCATGGCGGCGGCGTCGCGTGTGAGGGCCCGGGGGAGGAGCTTGCCGGCTTCGGCCTGGACGGCGTCCATCTCTCCGTTGCGCCGGCGTTCGTCCACATCCTGGGACCAGGTGTTCTGGCGGACACCGAACGCGGCGAGGGCTTCGAGCACGCGGCGGGCGGGGACAGCGCCGCCGTGACAGTTGATTTCATAGACGCATTGCTCTTGGGGGCTTGGGGCGCGGCAGACGATAGCCTCGTCGAGGGTCTGGCCTTCATGGACAAGTCGGCCGTAGAGCAACTGGCCAGGGGCGGCGGAGGCGAGGGAGGCGCGGCGTGGCGAGACGAAAAGGGCGGCGAGGACGCGGGCGGCGTCCGGGCCGGCGAGGCGGAGGACGGTGATGCCGCCTTCGCCAGGCGGGGTGAGGCGGGTGACGGTAGCGCGGGCCGGGGCGCAGCGCCAGGCGTCGTCCTGGGGCGGACGCATGGGGCTCAGCGGAGAGTGAGGTAGGTGAGACCCAGCCGCTTCTGGAGGAAGCGGCTTGTCTTGGCCTCAAAGTCGAGGCTGACCTGGGGCTCCTTGCCGAAGTGGACGCGGAACTCGAGGAGCTTGGCCTCGTTCTGGATCTTGTAGCGCTCGATCGTCTTGCGCAAGGCGGCGAGGCGTTCGGCGTAGAGCTTGTCGAGGTTGGTGTCTTCGAGGGTCTTGAGGTGGCGGCGGAGCTTTTCCATGTCGAGCTTGAAGATTTCGATGCGGATGTCGGCGACGCGGGTCTGTTCTTCCTTTTCCGCGGCCGGCAGGTTGCGCCGGGCAATGTCCTCTTTGCGCTGGGTTTCCTCTTCCACGATCTGGCGCTGGGCGTCGAACTGCTTGCGCGTGAGGGCGAGGCTGTTGCGAACCATCTCGCGCTTTTCTTCGAGGGCTTTGACCTCGCGATGGAGGTAGCGCAGCACGGCGATGGAGTCGTTGACCTGGTTGAGGATTTCGACTTCCTGGAACGCGGCCCACGCAGTGGCGGCGACCAGGACGGCCGCAAGGATTGCGATAGCTTTTCCCGCGGATTTGCTCATGGATGCGGCGCTCCGTTGTCTGAGCGCAGGCTCGGGGCCTGGGTGTACATCCCGGCCGCGCCGGCGCCGGGGATGGCGCGTCTCATGTGGCCGTACAGGCGGATGTTAGCAGAAGGGCGGGGGGCTGTCAAGGGAGTGGTTTTTGGGGGTGCGTGGTGTGGGATGGGAGGGGGAGAAGGGAAGCCGTGCGGGCCGGGCGGAACGGGCGGATCAGACAGACCATGCCGGCCAAACGGGACCCCAAGAACACCCCAGCCCGCCGGGGTCTCCGGCGGGCTGAGAACAAGATGCGATCGGGCAGGGGGGCCAGGCTCAGGCGCGCAACTCCGCCTTGAGCCCCGCCGCCAGCGCCTTCACAATCGCCTGACAGTGACCGTCCACTTCCTCGCCCGTCAGCGTCCGGTCCGGCGCGCGGAACACCATGCGGAACGCCACGCTCTTCTTGCCCTGGGCGATTTGCTTGCCGCGATAGATGTCGAAGAATCGCACGCTCTCCAGCACCGGCGTTTTCTGGCCGCGCACCGTGGCCTCGATGTCCGCCCACGCCACAGCCTCGTCCACGATCACCGCCAGGTCGCGCTCCGACGCAGGGAACGCCGGCAGCGGCGCGTGGCGCGCGTCAAAGCACGCCGCGCTCGTCAGCAGATCAAAGTCAACCTCCGCCGCGAACGGCCGCCTCTTCAGGTCGAACGCCGCCGCCGCTTGCGCCGACACCTGCCCGATCACCGCCAGCCGCCGGCCGTCCAGGAGCGCCTCGGCCGCCATCGCCGGGTCGAAGAAGCCGTCCTGCAACCGCCGCCACTCCACCTTCGCCGTCACGCGCAACGCGCCCAGCAGCGCCTCGACAAGGCCTTTCACCGAAAGAATGTCATCGTCGCGCAACAGCGCCAGCACCGCGCGCTCCTCAGGCAGCTTCTCCGACGGACGCGGCAGATAGACCTTCGAGATCTCGAAGATGCGGACGTCGTCCGCCCCGCGCGACGCGTTCAGCCGCCGCACGCGCAGCATCTCCGCCAGCAGCGAGACGCGCAGCCGGTTCTCCTCGCGCCGCACCACGTTGTTGAACGTCAGCGGCGCCGCGTTGGTCCACGGCGAAGCCATGCGGCTCGACGCCTCGTCCTGGAAAGAGATGGTCAACACCTCGCTGTGGCCCGCGCCGACCAGAACCGCCGCCGCCAAGTCGAACGCCCGCTCGGCGGCGCTCTTGCGGCCAGCGGTGACGCGCAGCGTGGTGGTCTCCGGAACCTTGTCCAGCCCCTCGATGCGCGCCACCTCCTCGATCAGGTCCACCTCGCGCTCGATGTCCGGCCGGAACGACGGCGGCTCCGTCTCGATCAGGTCCTCGCCCGCGCGGCGCGCCGGCACGCCCAGATTCCGCAACACGTCCACCGCCCGCCCCGGCCCGATCTCCATGCCCAGGAGCTGGTTCATCCGGCTCACGCGCAGCGTCACTTTCCGCGGCCGCCAAGGCGCGGCCCACACGTCCACCACGCCCGGCGCCACCTGCCCGCCGCACAGCTTCGCGATCAAGTGCGCGCACCGCCGCGACGCCCACTCTACGCCCACCGGGTCCACCCCGCGCTCGAACCGGTACGACGCGTCCGTGGACATCGCCAGCGCCCGCGCCGTCGAGCGGATTGACGCCGGGTCGAACTGCGCGCTCTCCAGCAACACCGTCGTCGTCGCGTCCGAGATCTCGCTGTCCTTGCCGCCCATCACGCCTGCGATCGCCACCGCCCGCTCCGCGTCCGCGATGACCAGCCGCTCCGGCGTCAGCTTCTGCTGGCTGCCGTCAATCATGGTCAGCGTCTCTCCCGGCTTGGCTCGGCGGACCACGATGCGCCCGCCTCTCAGCTTGGTGAAGTCGAACGCGTGCAGCGGCTGGCAGCACTCGAACATCACGAAGTTGGTGATGTCCACCACGTTGTTCACCGGCCGCAGGCCGATGGACTCCAGCAGCTTGGCCAGCCACGCCGGCGACGGGCCCACCTTGACGTTGCGGATGATCCGCGCCGTGTAGCGCGGGCAAAGACCCGGCGCGTCCACCTGCACCGACGTCACCTTCGACGCCGGCTCGCCTGTCTCGACAAAGTCCGCCTCCGGCAGCCGCAGCGGCTGGCCCGTCAGCGCGCTCAACTCTCGCGCCGCGCCGATCACGCCGAACCAGTCCGGCCGGTTGCTCGTGGCCTCGGCTTCGAAGATGAAGTCCTTGCCCACCGGCTCAATGCCCTTCACTTCCAATCCGGCCATGGTCAGCATCGAGGCCGCCTGTTCAGGCGTGGCGTTGACCTCGCAGTAGCGGCGCAGCCAATCGTAGGACAGTTTCATGGGTTGCTCAATTCGTTTCTCGGGGCCGGCTAGAAGCGGGCCAGGAACCGCAGGTCGTTTTCCGTCAGCAGGCGGATGTCGTCGATCCCGTATTTCAGCATGGCGATGCGCTCCACGCCCATGCCGAACGCGAACCCGGTGTACGTCTCCGGGTCGTAGCCCACGGCCTTGAACACGTTCGGATGCACCATGCCCGCGCCCAGGATCTCCAGCCATCCCTTGCGCCCGCACACGGAACATCCCTTCGCCCCGCAGATGAAGCACCCGATGTCCACCTCCAGGCTCGGCTCCGTGAACGGGAAGTAGTGCGGCCGGAACCGCATCTTCACGTCCGGGCTGTAGAACGCCCGGCAGAACTCGTGCAGCACATACTTCAGGTCCGCCAGCGTCACGTTGCGGTCCACCACCAGCCCCTCGATCTGGTGGAACAGGAACATATGGCTGGCGTCCACCGTGTCCGGCCGGAACACCTTGCCCGGCGCCACCACGCGGATCGGCGGCTGGCGTTTCTCCATCACGCGCACCTGCACCGTGCTCGTCTGGCTGCGCAGCAGCACGTCGTCCCCCAGGTAGAACGTGTCGAACGCGTCGCGCGACGGGTGGTTCAGCGGAATGTTCAGCGCCGTGAAGTTGTAGTAATTCGTCTCCACCTCCGGCCCCACAGCGATTTCAAACCCCAGCCGGATGAAGGTGTCTTTGATGCTCTGGATGGTTTGCGTGATGGGGTGCAACCGGCCGCGGGCGGGCTGGCGGCCCGGCAGCGTATAGTCAAAGCCGCTCGCCGCCGCTGGCGCGCTCTTGGCCGCCGCCTCCGCCGCTTGGAACGCCGCGGTCAGCGCCTGCTTCAGCTCGTTCGCCGCGCGGCCCAGCGCCGGCTTCTCCGCCGCCGGCGC
>CAYYEE010000212.1:0-7462 GCA_964470775.1 uncultured Planctomycetota bacterium
CGAAACGTCCCGCCGCCGTCCTTCACCCGCTCCCGCTCGACCGTGTGACCGCCGTGCATGGCCTTCCGAAAATCCCGCAGGCGGGCGCTGATGCTCGCCCACCGGTCGCCCGTCGCCGCCTCCAACTGCTCCGGCGTCCAGCGCCGCGTAATGCGGGCGAACATCTCGGTGCGCACCATCCCCGGCGCGATCGCGTTCACGCGGATGCGCCGCGGCGCCAGTTCCTTGGCCAGCGCGCGGCACAGCGAAATCAGCGCCCCCTTGGCCGCCGCGTACGGCGCCAGCAGCGGCGCCCCCCCCAGCGCCGCCACCGACGAAACGAAAACCACCGCCCCGCCCTGCCGCGCCAGAAACGGCATCGCCGCCTGAACCGCGTTCGCCGCGCCCACCAGGTTCACCTTCAGCGCCTGCTCCCAGTCCTCCGCGCGCAACGTCGTGAAGGGCTTCACCACCTCCACGCCCGCGCTGGCGCACACGATGTCCAGGCGTCCGAGCGCCGCGCCCGCCGCCTTCACCGCCTCGCGCAACGACTCCTCGCTCGCCACATCCGCGGCCAGCGCCACCGCCTTGCCCCCCGCGGCCTCGATCTCCGCCGCGCGCTCAGCGCACACGTCCTGACGCCGCGAAAGCAGCGCCACCGCCGCCCCCTCGGCAGCCAGCCGCCGGGCGATCGCCGCGCCGATGCCCCCCGACGCGCCCGTCACCAACGCAGCCCGGCCCGATAGCCGCAAGGTGGATTCCTGCGCCATGGCGCCCTCCCGTTCTACTGACCCGCGATCTGCCGCGCCTCGGCCGCCACCTTCGCCGACTTCGCCGCCACCTCCGCGCGCATCTTGGCTCGATAGCCCGCCAGCTTGGCGCGAAGGCTGGCGTCCGAAATCGCCAGAATCTCCACGGCCAGAATCGCCGCGTTGCGCGCGCCCGCCTTGCCGATCGACACCGTGGCCACAGGCACGCCGCCGGGCATCTGAACCATGGACAGCAGCGAATCCAGCCCGTCCAGCGCCCACCCCGCCAGCGGCACGCCGATCACCGGCAAGGTCGTGTGTCCGGCCACCACCCCCGCCAGATGCGCCGCCCCGCCGGCCGCGGCCACCAGCACCTTCAGCCCCCGCTCCTCCGCCGTCGCCGCCCACCGCGCCGCCTCGTCGGGCGTGCGATGCGCCGACAACACGTCCACGGAGAAGCCGACCCCGAACTCAGCCAGCAGCTTCGCCGTCTCCGACAAAACAGGCCAGTCGGAATCGCTGCCCATGATGACGCCGACAACGGGTGTGGGGGGCATAGCGCGCCTCCAAGAATGCAAAGGGCGAAAGGCGCCTGGTCAAAGGCCGGCGCCGCTCAAGGCGCCCATGTATCCCTGAACCATGGCGAAGATATTCATGATAATGAAACCTGCTACCGCAATCCAGACCAGCCACTCCAACGCCACCGTCAACGCCTTGGCCGCCAGGCGGGCGTCTTCCATGTACTGCTCAGCCCGGCGCCGCAGGTTCTCGTCCAGCTTCCCCGTCTCCTCCCCCACCTCGACGATCTCGATCAGGTCCACGGGGAACAGCCTCGTTGCCGCCAGGGCCTCGGAGATGCGCCCCCCCTGGCGCAGATGCTCCAGAACGCGCGGCTTGCGCGCGGAGAACGCCGCGTTGCCCGTCCCGTCCAGGCTGTACGCCGCGGCCTCGACCACGGCCAGGCTCGACCCATAGCACAGCGCCATGACCGAACAGAAACGGTTCAGCGCCAGCGCCCGCATCAGCATGCTGACCGGCGGCAGCCGCAGCAGGATTTCATGAATCGCCCGGGCCCCGCCCACCAGCCGCCCCAGCAACATGAACCCCGCCAGCGCAACGATCGGCCCGCCCCACCCCACCAGCAAGATGCCCCCCGCGCCGCTCCAGAAGTCCGCCCCGCCTCCACCCGCGCCCAACGTCCCCCTCAGCCACGCCGCGCCCGCCAGCACCGCCACGGCCAGCGCGTACTGAAGGATGGACGGCGCAAGGTTGCTCATCACCTGCCGCCGGAGCTGGCGCGTCTCCTCGTAGAAACCGCCAAGCGCCGCCAGAAGCGTGTCCAGCCCGCCCGCCGCCTCCCCCGCCTTCACCAAGTTCAGCGCCAGCGGAGGAAACGCGCTCCCCTCGCCCGCCATGATCGTGAACAGCGACTCCCCCTGGTCCAGCCGCGGCGCCATGCGCCCCACCAGCCGGCGCAACCGGCCCCGCGACGTCTTCTGCATCGTGGCGAACGCCCGCCGCAACGGTACCCCAGCCTCCAGCATCACCGCAAGCTGCTGGAAGAAATAAGCCAGGTTTCTGTAGGACAGCCGGAACATGGCGTGGACCTGCGCGGCTCGGAGCTTGATTGCGGAAACAGACGCGCGTTTCCGCAATCAAACACACATGACACAACTCCCTCGGTCCCTCCGGTTTGAGCGCGCCGCTGGCTGCGTTTGGTTGCGGAGATGGGCGCGCCCTTCTCCGCGACCAAACCATCAAGACGCCGCCGGACAAACCAGGCGTTCCCGGCTTGTCCGGCGGACGTGGGGCTTCGTTTCAGCGCGACCGGGCCAGCGGGCCCACGAGCGGCAGGGCATAGTCCAGGAAAGCGGGCGTGATGTCCTTGTTGTTGGCCGCGATAAACTCCGCGTCCAGCACGCGCGTCTTGCCGCCGATGTCGCGCAGCTTCACGATCTTGGTGAACGCGCGGTACTTCGGCTTGCGCTCCGCCTGCAGCGCGATCGAACCGTCAATGTCGCCCTGCGCAGCGTAGCGCACCGCGTCCCGGCCGCACATCTCGGCCTCGGCCGCGTCCACCGGCGACACCTCGCCCGTGTGCGCGCGCTGCGCATAGCCGAACGTGTCCGCCCGCACCCGCGGCGACTTCACCCCCGCCTCGATCAGCGCGATCTTCGCCACCGCGCTCAACGCGTCCGCCAGCATCCCCGTGCCCGACAGCTGCACGTGGCCATAGTCGTCGCGCTTCACCCCCGTGGCCGCCAGCATGTCCTGGCTCGCCAGCAGGTACTTCTGGATCGGCCGGTACGCCCCCTCGCCCAGCTCCTTGTTGATCGCCGGCGAATCCAGGAACTCCTGCCCGTCCGGACCGCACAACCCCTCCGACACGCTGATCACCCCGCGCTTGTGGCGCTTGTACAGCTCCACCACGTCCTGCGCCAGGCTGGCCACGCTCTGGGTCTTCTCGCACACATACACCAGGTGCGGCGCGTCGCCGTCCTTGGCCCGGCACAACACCGACGCCGCCGTCAGCCACCCCGCGTGCCGCCCCATGATCACGTTGATCTTGATGCCCTTCAGCGACAGCGAGTCCAGGTCGTCTCCGTGCGTCGCGTGCGCCACGAACCGCGCCGCGCTGGCGTAGCCCGGGCAGTGGTCGTTCAGCACCAGGTCGTTGTCAATCGTTTTCGGCACATGGAACGTGCGCAACTCGTGGTTCGACCGCTCCGCCTCGTCGTTCACAATCGCGCACGCCTCGGACGTGTCGTTGCCGCCGATGTAGAAGAAGTAGCGCACGTCCTTGCGCTTGAAAACGTCGAACGCGGCCTGGCAATCCTCCTTGTTCGGCTTCTTGCGCGTCGATCCGATCATGGCGCCGGGCCAGTCCTTGTGGCTGGACACGGGCGGCTGGCCCGCGCTAAGGGGAATGAAGTTCTCCGCCAGCACGCCCTCGATCCCGTGCTGCGCGCCCAGCACCTCGATGCCCCGCCGCTCCGCTTCGTCCACAATGCCATACAGAGTGCGGTTGATCACCCGAGTAGGCCCGCCGCCCATCGCCACCACTGCTCTCTTCGCCATGTCTGTGCCTTTCCCGCGCTGGAACCTTGGGGGGTTGGAAATCGGAGCCATAGCCTAACCGGCCGCGGCGAGCCATGTCAAACCGCGGAATGGGGAAGCGCCCGCCCCCCCGCTCTCGTCCATCCTGTCCACGCCTTCCATACCCTCCGCCCACCCTCACTGGCGCCCGGCCGCCGCAGTCTGTAGACTGTCGCAGCGGTCTCGCGGTTTTCCGTCAGGAGCCATCATGAGTCTGCGGGCGCGTCTCATCCTCGCCTTTCTCCTTTTGGTGGCGATCTTCGCCGCCGGCGTGCTGTCCGGCGCCGACTATCTCCTCTACGACCTGCGCGACAAGAACCTCGCCGCCTCGCGCGAGGCCGTCGCCTCCGTCACCAAAGCCAACGTCGACCTCTCTCAGCTAATCCTCACCCGCGCCGGCGAGATGATCGTGCAGATCAAGGCCGAAGCCGTGGCCAGCGAACTGGCCCTCATGCTCGCCGGCCGCGACCTCACGGACTACAACGCCCTGCGCCGCGACGAAAAACTCCGCCGCGTCGCCACCCAGCCCATCTACGCCGGCGAACGCGAAGCCGGCTACCTCGACCTCCTCGACAACCGCGGCGTCTCCGTCATCCACCCCTCCCGAGCCGTCGAAGGCCGCAGCTTCGAGGAATGGAAGGACCCGTTCCCGGAAATGTGGGACCTCGTCAAGCGCTCCTTCACCGAGCCCGAAGTTCGCGGCCGCTACAACTTCCTCGACCGCAAGACAAACGTCTCCCGCGAGAAGTACCTTGTCGCCCGCCGCGTCGCCGGCACGCCCTTTGTCGTGTGCGCGTCCGTCTACATCAGCGACTTCTTCGACCCCGTGCACGAGCAGGTCCACAAGGCGTCGCGCGAAACGCTGGATCGCGCCGAACGCGCCATCAGCGACGCCTCCACCGCCTCCGACCGCATGGGCGAACGCATGATCCTCGGCTTCAGCGCCGGCCTTGTCGTCGTGGGTCTGGCGTGCGCGCTGGCCCTCTCGGCCGCCGTGGCCCGGCCCGTCGCCCGCCTGCGCGAGGCCGTGGCCCGCATCGGCGAAGGCGACTTCGGCGCCCGCGTGGAAGAATCCGGCCCCGCCGAAACCGCCGACCTCGCCCGCGCCTTCAACCGCCTCGGCGCCCGTCTCAAGGAACACGAGGAAAAGCTGCGCAAAGAAACCGCCGCCCGCCAGGCCGTGCAAAGCGAAATCCACATCGCCGCCCAAATCCAGGAATCCCTCATCCCCCGCGTCTTCCCCCCCTTCCCCCACCGCCGCGAGTTCGACCTCTTCGCCCGCCTGGCCCCCGCCCGCGAAGTGGCGGGCGACTACTACGACTTTTTCTTCGTGGACAAGGACACCCTGGCCGGCCTCGTGGCCGACGTCTCCGGCAAGGGCATCCCCGCCTCGCTCTTCATGACCGCCACCCGCGCGCTCATGCGCAGCGTCTGCCAGCGCCATCGCAACCCCGCCCTCGCCCTCCGCGAAGCCAACAACATCCTCTGCCAGGAGAACAGCACCTGCATGTTCGTCACGATGACCCTCTGGCTCTACGACACCCGCGCCGGAGAGCTGCGCTGGGCCTGCGGCGGCCACACCCGCACCATCTTCCTCGACGCGCGCGGCGCGCCTTCCGTGGCCAAGGACCCCGACGGCGTGGCCATGGGCCTCATCCCCGACTCCGACTTCAAGCAGGCCACCCGCGTACTGGCCCCCGGCGAAGCGCTCTTCCTCTACTCCGACGGCGTCACCGAAGCCCGCGGCCCCGGCGACTCGCTCTTCGGCGAAGCCGGCCTTCTGAACTTCCTGCGCCAGCGCGCCGGCCGGCCCGCCGAGACCCTCGCCAGCGACCTCCTCGAAGAACTGGCCCGCTTCGAGGCCGGCCATCAAAGCGATGACATCACCGTGCTGATCCTTCGCCGCAACGCCGATCCTGGTGTTGCGCCCCAGAAATAGCACTGCTATTTGTGGGGCGCAGCAAGAAACGAACACTGCCCCTAATCTGGCCGCGGTACCGAGTCTACGCGGCCCTGCAATGTTTTGGAAATGCCCTGCATTCCCGAAACATTGCGCCAGTGGAGGCGCCCCAACATGAAACCGCGTCTCATCGTGGCCTCCGCCGCCGCCCTCGCGGCCGTGGCCGGCGTGGTCCTGGCCTCCGCCGCCGCCGACGCCCCAGCCCAGGCCAACAAGGCCGTGGTCAAGCGCTTCTTCGAGGAAGTCTACAACCAGCGCAAGGGCTTGGCCGTGGTGGACGAACTCTTCGCGCCCGACTACCTCATGCACGACCCCCAGCAGCCCGGCGGCGCCGACAAACCCGGCCGCGAAGCGCTCAAGGAGCGCATCACGCGCATCCTCGAAGCCGTGCCCGACTACCGCATCCGGATTGACGACATCGCCGCCGAAGGCGACATCGTAGCCGTGCGCTTCACCGGCCAGGGCACGCACCGCGGCGACTTCATGGGCGTGCGCGCCACGGGCCGCCCCGTCCAGTTCATGGGCTTTGTCCATTGCCGCGTGCGCAACGGCCGCATCGTGGAAGCATGGCAGCTTGCGGACATCCTCGGCGTCTACAGGCAGCTCGGCGTGGGCGTGACGCTCGTCAAGCCCGCCGAGCCGCCGTCCCCCTACAGAAGACAAAAGGACGACGCGCCCCAACCATGGATACGATGACCACACGCGAACGCTTTCAAGCCGTGATGAACTTCAAGCCCTTCGACCGGCTGCCCGTGGTCGAGTGGGCCAGCTGGTGGACCTTGACCCTGGACCGCTGGCGCGGCGAGGGCCTGCCGCCCGAGATGACCGACCGCTACGACATCGTCCGCCACCTGGGCCTCGACCTCTACATGCAAGAGCGCATCCGCCCCATCGCGGCCACCTGCCCCCGGCCCGCCGAACACGGCGCGGGCATCATCGCCAACATGCAGGAGTACGAAGCCCTGCGACCCCACATCCTCCTCTGGCCCGTCGTGGACGAAGCCCGCTGGCGCCAGCGCGCCGCCTTGCAGGCCCGGGGCGAAGCCGTGCTCTGGTTCACGCTCGACGGATTCTTCTGGTTCGCCCGCACGCTGCTCGGCATCGAGCGCCACCTCTACGCCTTCTACGACCAGCCCGGCCTCATGCATCGCATCAACCAGGACCTCGTCGAGTGGCAGTTGCGCGTCATCGGCGAAATCGGCCGCATCTGCTCGCCCGACTTCATGACCTTTGCCGAGGACATGAGCTACAACCACGGCCCCATGCTCTCCAAGCCCCTCTTCGACGAGTTCATGAGGCCTTACTACGACCGCGTCCTGCCCCGCCTCCGCGAGATGGGCACGCTCGCGCTGATCGACTCCGACGGCGACATACACACCCCTGCCGCCTGGTTCGAGGAAGCCGGCCTGCAAGGCATCCTGCCCCTCGAGCGCCAGGCCGGCGTGGACATCGCCCGCCTCAGGCGCGAGCGCCCCTCCATGCGCTTCATCGGCCACTTCGACAAGATGGTGATGGACAAGGGCGAAAAGGCCATGCGGGCGGAGTTCGAGCGGGTGCTTCCCACGGCCGCCAAGGGAGGGTTCATCGTGGCCTGCGACCACCAGACGCCGCCGGCCGTGTCGCTCGACGACTACCGGCTCTATGTGCGTCTGTTCCGCGAATACGCCGAAAAGGCGGG
>CAYYEE010000213.1:0-7462 GCA_964470775.1 uncultured Planctomycetota bacterium
ACGCGCAAAAAGAAAAGTCAAGGTTTTTCTGCCTACTCTGAGTATCTGCACCCCGGCCGCGGCCAGGGCTCGCGTCCGGCTGGAAGGGGAGGGTATAATGCGCGGGTTTGCGGAATGTGAGCATGAGGCCTTGCTGGGAGGCGGCGCCCGTGGCGGAGGACGCGAAGGAGCGCAAGGAGGAACAGTCCGAGGCAGAGGCGGCCCCCGCGGCGGCGCCCGCGCGCGCTTGCCGCAAGACGTGCTGGCGCTGGGTGGCGATCCTCGCGCTGGCGCTGGCCGCGGCAGCAGGCTTCGGAGTGGCCCGGCGGCTGCTTTCGCCGAAGTCGCTGGCGGCGTTCATCGAGGAAGGGCTGGCGCCGGAGATCAACGGCACGGTGGCGATCGGCCACGCCGAGATCCGGTCGCTGACGGACGCGCGGGTATCGGGCGTTCGCCTGGCGCGCGCGGGCGCGAGGGAACCCGATATCGAGGCGGGGCGGGTGCGCGTGGACCTGGACCCGTGGGCGTTCCTGATGGGCCGGGCCGAGGCGCGGTCGGCGACGGTGAGCGACGGGGTGGTGCGCTGGCAGTGGCTGGGGCCGGACGACACGAACCTGGCGCGGCTCTTTTCGCCCGAGCGCAAGGGGCCGCGGACGCGCGCCAAGGCGGAGGCGTCGGAGCGGCTGCTGGCCGGGGGGGTGTCGTGCGACCGGATGACGCTGGTGTGGACGCATCCGCAGATTTTCGGCGACCGCGAGCCGAGGTTGTTCGCGGGCATCAACGGCTGGTGGCGGCGGGGCGCGTCCACGGCCGATTGGTTCGAGTTCGGGGGCGTCTTCACACGGCGGCCGTACCGGGGTCTGACGTTCGCGGGGTGGGCGGATCTCAACCGGCCGGAGCAAGTGCGCGTGGAGTTCCACGGCAACGGGATCCCGATTGACCAGGAGATCATCAAGGCGCTGCCCGCGCACGTCCGGGAGGTGATGGAGCACCTCTCGATTCAGGGCTGGCTGTCGGTGGCTATGACGGTGGACGACACGTCAGGCAAGCCCACGGATTTCAATCTGGACCTGGGTTTCAGCGGGTGCGAGGTGGGGCCCGCGGAGGCGGATATCCGGGCGGAGCGCGTGCGGGCGGAGTTGAACGTGGCCGAGGGCTCGATGGACCTGCGGGTCCTTTCGGCGGGGCTCTGCGGGGGCGAGATGTGGGGCTCTTTGTCGCTGCGGCGGATGTCGGACGGGAAGCGGTGGATGCGCGCGTATGGGGAGGCCCGGGGGGTGGAGATGGCGGACGTGATGAAGCGGATGACGCCGGAGCTGACGCCGCGCAAGGGGACGATGTCCGTCACGTTCCGCCTGCTGGGCCGGCCTGGCTCGCTGAAGAAGGCCTCGGCCAGGGGCACGGTGGTCCTCTCCGACGCGGCGATGCTCAAGCTGCCGCTGTTCTCCTCGGTGCTGGCGGCGCTGAATTTGAGCGTTTCACCGTCCGAGACGGTGCGCAGCGGCATGCTGAAGTACCGGCTGGACTTTGAGCGCCAGCGGATATGGGCCGAGGAGATGACGTTGCGGAGCCGGAACGTGGAGTTGAGCGGGAGGGGGTGGGTGGGGTTTGACGGGTCGCTGGACATGGTGGTGGTGGGCGCGATGCCGCGCGGGGAGGCGGGCAAGAGCGCGCTGGGCATTGTGAAGGACGTTTACAACTATATCGTGGGCGGCGTGCAGAGGCTGGTGTCGCCGCCGATGCGCCTGACGGGGACGCTTGCCGACACCAAAGTGAAGTGGCTTCCCCCGGCGATCCTGTCTCAGCCGTTCGGCGACTTGTACGACCTTCTGCCGGACGAGCCGGATCAGGACGCGGCAGACGAGAAGGAGTGAAAAGCGGCGCGCGTCGGGACGCGGGCGAAAGCCAGAGGGGCGTTGACTCCCCGCGGCGGAGCCACTATACTTCACCTGGGTCGGCGGACGCGCCGCGCGGTTGATTAGGGCGGCGGAATCAGGGCTGCGCGCTCAGGGAACAGGAACGGGCAACCATGGAGACGATACTCTCCGTAATCGCGCTCATCGTGTCGATCATGGCCTTGATCCTGCTGATGGCTTCTTACTCGCGGATCAACCGCCAGAGCAGCAGGAACGAGCAGCTCGTCAAGCGCCTGAAGGGGGATTGGCAGATTTACTCTTCCAGGGGCGAGCAGGAAATTCTGCGGTTGTACAAGCAGTTCGATCAGCTCGAGAAGGAGACGCGCGACCCGGTGGTGAAGCTCAACGGCTTGGTCGGCGACTTGGACCAGCGGTTGTCGCAATTTCACGAGGGGGCTCTGGCCATGCGCGAGGAGCTCGAGCGGCTGCGCCGCCAAGCGGGGTCATTGCAGGAGCGGCAGGCGCGGTTTGAGGAGTACACGCGGAGCTTCCTGGAGCGAGAGGTCAAGACGGCGTTTGAGTCGTTCGACGCGACCGTGGGTTCCGTGCTTGGCGAGATGAAGTCGGAACTGCTCAAGGGCGTGGAGCGGATTGACGACATCAAGGCCGTGGTGGACGGCAAGCGCCAGGCGCAGATGCGCATTGAGCGCGGGCAGGCGGAGGCGGCGAGACTGCTGGCCGCGGGGGCGGGCGGGAGCGGCGCGTCCGAGGGGCCGGCCGCGCCCGACGGCGGCGCCGGGGCCGCCAAGGAAGACTGGACCGGCGAGGCCATTCACTACGTGAACGACGACGAGGCTCTTGCGCCGGAACAACCGCCCGAAGAGTTTGAGGCCGTGACGGAGACGATGAACGTCAACGAGGCGCGGCAGGACGAAGAGGCGTTGAAGCGGGCCCGCGAGGACGAACAGCCGGGCGCGCCGTCGTAAGGGGGCGCGCGGCGGACGTCTGGGACGCATTGGGCGGACCTGGCGGATCGGGGGCGCGGTGTTGGGGGGCGGCGACTGGGGCGGATGAGGATGCGGCTGGATGAGCAACCATCTCTATACTCCGGACGCGCCTTGCTCGTATGACCTGCACCTGCACACCTGCTGGAGCTACGACGCTTTGGCGTCCGTGGACACGTGTTTTGCGCAGGCGCGGCGGCGCGGGCTGCGGTTGATTTCCATCACCGATCATCACGTTTTTGACAACCTGGGCGAGGTCCTGGCGGCGGCGGACAGGTATCCGGACGTCGGCTTCATCCTTGGCGCCGAGTTGACCGTGCACACGAGCATTGGGGCGGTGGACCTGGTGTGTCATGGTTTCGCGCCGGAGTCGGCGGAGACGCTCAAGGACGTCTGGGACGCGTATCACGAGTGGCAGCGGCGGCGGGGCGCAACTTTCGCGGAAGGGATGCGGCGGCTGGGATATGACTACTCGGACGCGGACTGGAAAGCGCTGCTGGAGTCGTACCGGCCGGCCAAGACGCTGGCGGCGCAGGGCATGACGCACGTGAAGAACTGCGTTCAGGCGGCGTACTTCGCGCAGCGTGGCTTCATTCCCTCCAGGGACGCGGTCTCGGACCTGTACCAGCGCCTAAGCCAGGTTGTGGACTTGCCTCATTACCCCGCGGTCGAGTTCGTGCGGCCGAGGTTGCGGCAGGAAGGGGTCATGGTATCCATCGCCCATCCGGCCGGCTACTTCCAAGGGGCGGACCGCCGGCGGATGGAGGCTTTGTTCGAGGAGATCGGCTTTGACGGCGTGGAGTGCAGCCATCCGTCCGTGCGGCTGGACCTGACGCAGGGGTATCGCGCTTTCTGCGAGGCGAGGGGGCTCTATTCTTCGGGCGGGACGGACTGCCACGAGGACGCGGAGCTGGTGGATTGGCTGGGGAGGCATCACGGCCGCGATGAGTGGCTGGACGAGTTTTTGGAGCGGGCGGGGGAGCGCGTGCGGGGCGGGGGGGCGGCCTGACGCGCCGGAGGGGCCGGTCAGGAGGCGGGCTCTTCCACGCTGCGATGGGCGTGGATGCGCGTGTCGAACCACTGGCCCTCGAAGGAGCGGATGAGGGTGGTGTGGACGCGGACGGCGAGGCGGTTTTCTCCGGCTCGGACGCTGGCGGGGCTGGCCTTGACGCGATAGGGGAGCCACGGGGCGGGCAGCCAAGGGCCGTTGTTGATGGAAAGCTCGGCCGCTTCTTGGAACTGGGGTCCGAAGTCGAAATCGAGGATGAAGTCTTTTTCGGGGGGCAGGCGGTCGAGGCGGAAGGTGGTCTCGTACTCGATGGCGCCGGCGTAGAAGGGGAGGCCGTTGGCGAGGTAGTCCTCGAACGATCCTTCGCTTTTCGGCGCGGTGAGGCGCAAGGGTGAGAAGGCTACGCCGAAGCCGCCGGCCAGGTAGAGGGGGTTCAGCAGGCCGTGGTCCGGCCGGGTGGCGCGGACGTCGAGGCGGAGGGTGTTGGGACCGGGGCGCAGCATGGCTGTGGCGTCCACGGCCAGCGAACCGCGCACGTGCGCGGCGCAAGGGGCGAAAGCGGCCGGTCCGATGGGCGCGGCGCCGTTGACGGACAGCGACCATTCGCCGCGGATGGAGTCGGGCTCCATGACGATCTGGACGGCTCCGCTGAACTCGTTGACGAACTCGAACTCATAGCGAGCGACCAAGGGGGGCATGCGGAACTCGGCGGAGCGTCCGACATGGACCAGCACTTCCGGCGCAAAAGGCAGGCGGCTCTTCTGGAGCTGGCTGGCGACGGGCATGGTCTCGACAGTGGCTGCCGGGCCGGGCCGGCCAGCCTCGTCGAGCAGCGACATGCGCCATTGGCCCATGCGGAGCAGGTTGGGGTTGAGGGCGCGGAAGCGCGCGCGGCGGCCGGGCGTGGCGCGGACCAGGAGCGCGGGCTCGGGCTCGGCCTGGCTTGGCGGGGCGGAGACGAGCATGAAGCCTTCAAAGGGCGCGACGGCCCGGCGATAGGCTCCTCCTTGCTTTTCCAGCAAGGTGGAATCGGCCGGGGGCAGGGGCTCTTCGCGCAGGGGCTGGCCGGCGTCGAGGTCTACGGTGAAGGCGCGGGCGCTGGTGTTGAGGACGAGCCAGGCGTGGCGGTCTTGGCCAACGCGATGGACGACGTAGAGGTCGGTGGACTCGCGGCCGGCCTCGGTGGCGCGCAGCGAGGGCGCGGCGACGCCGGCCAGGTCTTTGAGCAGGGCCGCGTTGTCAAAGGGCGAAGCGCAGCGGATGACCTTGCCGCCCGCGGCGGCGAAGCGGTTGAGCCATGCGCGCAGAGGGGGCTCGACCTCGGGCATGGGCGGCATGACGACGGCCGCGGCGGTGATGTCGCGGACGCGGACGCAGCCGTTCTCGATGACCGCGGATTCGAGGATATCGGTGTCGACGACGAGGTAGTCGAGGTGGTTGCGTGCCAGGGCTTCGTGGATGGCGGCGTAGTCGTCCTGTTGCGTTCGGGCGGGGGAGGCGCTGGCCGGGTCGAGGAGCAGCAGCCGAGCGTCCATGCGCGTGTTTTCGAAGACGCGGCCCACGGCCTCGACGCGGCGCGACAGATGGCCGAACAAAGGCCAGAAGGGCGCCTGGAAGAAGAAGCTGGGCGGGGCGTCGTGTTTGCGGAGGCCGTGGGTGGAGTAGAAGAAGCCGTGGGGCACGAGATAACGGATGCCGAAGAGGAGGAGGCCATCGGCCATGAGCCGGGCATCGAGGAGCGTGCCGCTCCAGCCCAGGCTGTGGTAGCACTCGTCCAGGGCGCCTTGCTTGCCGTAGAAGTAGCCGGCGGAGGCGGTGGATCGGGCGTTGCCGCGGACCGGGGCCTTGAGCAGGTCGGGCTTGCCGCCGGCTTTGAAGTGGCCGGGCTCGCAGCCAGGGAAGTCCATGTGGCGGAGTTGGGATAGGCGGTAGGAGGTCTTTTCGCCTGTGTGGGCCAGGCCGTGGCTATGGCACCATCGGGCGATGGGCTTGTCAAAGGCTTCTTCGAAGAGCTTGTGGGCCAGGCGGTGACGCAGGGCAACTTCACGGGCGTGGTAGGGGTGATCGGGGGCGGCCAGGGCGGCGTAGTCTATGGGCCGGCCGTATTCGGCGATGAAGGCGCCGGGCATGAGGGCGGACCATGAGGCGTGGGTTTCGTCGGAGAAGATGGAAACGATCGTCTTGCCGAAGTGGCTGCCGAGCCGGGCGCGCCAGCGTTCGTGGGTGAGGCTGATGAAGCGGCGGATGGCTTCGGGGTTAAGGGGGTCCACGAAGTGGCCGAAGTACTTGTGCGTGGGGTTGACCGTCTGGGCTGCGACGAAGAGGCGATGGGGCGTGTCTGGAATGACGGTTTCGAGGACCGGGGCGGGGTGGCTGGCCCAGTAGCGCTTGCGGTTGTAGGGGGTGAGGCCCGACTCGGCGCAGGTCTCGGCGTGGTAGATCATGCCCACGCTGGGGCGGAGGTCGAGAGGCGCGGACCAGACAGGCGAGCCGTCGCGCAGGGGATAGGCCGTGGCGGCGAGGATCTTGCCCGGGGTGAGGCTGAGGCGGGCGGGTCCGGCGGGCAAGTCGTGGGTGGTGAGAACCAAGGCCGTGGCGTAGAAGGCGGGTTCGCCGAGAGTGACTTCGCCGCCGGCGGCGCCGCTGGGATAGGGGAACTCGTCGTAGAGGTGAACGACGAGGCCGGTCTTCCGCGCTTCGTCCACGGCGGCTACCATGAGGCGGAAGAAGGCTTCGGAGAGGTAGGGGGTGTCCATGCCCTGGCGGCAGTGGAGGAAGAAGCCGCGGATGCCCTGGCTGGCCATCTGGCGGATCTGCCAGCGGATTTCGTCTTCTTCGAGGCGGCTGTTGAGGAACCAGAAGGGGTAGAAGCCGGTGGGCAGGGGGCGCACGTCAGACTTCCTTGCCGATGGCTTCAAAGTGGGCGAAGCGCTGGGCGGCGTCAGGGATGGTGGGCTGGCCGTCGGGGTCTACGAAGCCGGCGCCGGGTCCGTCGCGGCGGACGGCTTCCTGGTGTCCCAGGAGCACGCGGGCGGAGGCCTCGAAGAACGGGGCGAACTCTGGGTCTTTGGACAAGGGGTCCACGAGGGGTTTGACGTCGAGGCTGTTGTGCTCGGTGCCGGTGAAGAGGGGGGCGTGGCGCTCGCGGCAGGCGTTGACGATTTCGCGCAGGCGCTCGCGGGTGTTGCGGTAGGGGATGACCTCGAAGGCCAGGACGCCGAGGCCGGCCATGCGGTCGAGGAGGGCGTGGATGTCCTTTTCGACGCCGGTGATGGGGTTGCCGAGGATGGGGTAGCTGGGGATGGAGCCCATCTCGAGATAGACGCGTTTCATGTCCTGGAGGGAGAGATAGGCCTGGGGCGACTCTTCGACGTAGCAGGGCTTGCCGGCTTTGAGGAGGTGCTTGCGGATGTAGTTTTGGAAGGGGGCGGGGTTGAGGGACTCGGGGGGGGCGCCGAACCACGCGGCGCAGGCGGAGGGGAGCAGGTGGGGGGCGTTGCGGCTGGCGCGGAGGAGGGCGTCGGCGATGGCGCCGGCGACATGGCGTTCGGTGACGTTGCCGTGGGGGGTGCGGCCGAGGACGTCGTCCCACGCCAGAGCCGCGACAGGCTCCA
>CAYYEE010000214.1:0-7413 GCA_964470775.1 uncultured Planctomycetota bacterium
CGCCCCACGCCAGCGAGAGCCCGCGGGGCGGTGTTGGCAGCGGCGCTGGCTCCGGGCAAACGCCCAGCAACGATGGCGGAATAACGTAGATGGCCTGGCGGTCCGGCGGCGTGGGATAGGCGGGCAGAGATTCCCTCTCCTCAAAGTCCACCACCTCGACCCGCATGTCGCGGATGGGCATCGTGTCTCCCCGCGGCGCGCCCGCCGCTTCCTGCTCAAACGTGGACCGGGCCGCGTGGCGGCACGACGGAAAGAAGCCGGCCAGGCCGGTCGCGTGGGGGAGGATGGCCCAGGCCGCGTCGGGCGGGCCTGCGTTCGGGCTCACCCGCGACGGCGGCGTCCAGAGGTCCCCATCCAGCCGGGTCAGCCAAGCGTCCCAGCCAAAGCTCTTGTGGCCGCTCAAGCGGAAGCGGCGATAGGCCAGTATCAACCCGCGCCGGCCCACGGTCACGCGCGGCAGCACAGGCGCCAGGTTCTGCGCCGAGTAGTCAAAGAACGCCTCCGGCCGCGGCGTCACAAACCCGTTGGCCGACCCCGGCGCCGGCGCCAGCGCGTTCGACCCCGCCGGCAACACCCACAGGTTCAGGTCGCGGTGCAGCCCCACGCGCTCGTCCAGCCCGAACGCCGGGCACGATTCCCACGCCAGGTACGCCGCGCCGGCGTTTGGACAGGCAACCAGATGGGCGTTGAAGTTGAAGGCGTCGGCTCTGGGAACCGGAATCTCCGTCAGCGCGTCAAGCGCCCCAAGGCTGAACAGCGCCAGCCGGACGCGGCCCCCTGCCGCCTGTTCCACGACGAGCAGAACGCGGTCATCCGGCGTCGACAACAGGCGCGGACGGCGGCCCGGCACAGCGGCCCGGCGCCGGCCGGACTCGTCCCATAGAACCGTCATTTCCCCGCCGTCTCCGGCCAGGCACGCGGCCACGATCAAGCCATGGGCCGACCGCGCCACGGCTGGCGAGAGAATGGGCTGCCCCGACCCCAGGATCGCGCGCGTCTGGCCGCCCACGCGAAGCGACAGCCGCCATTGGCCCTGCTCGCGGTGTGACCACGCCACCGCCGGCGCCGCGCCGCCGCACACCGCCGGCTCCTCCAGGCGCTCCGCCTCGGCCAGCGCCGACTCGCGGATGGCGCCCTCTTCGCATGTCAGCAGAACCAGCCGCCGCGGCGTCGCGGCCACCTGCGCCGCCCAATCGCGCGCAGCCTTGCCCGGACGCAGGCGGACGTCATTCTGGGTCAGACTTTCAAAAAAGGCTTGGTCCGCGTCCGGCAGTTGCCGCAGCGCGGCGATCCAGCCGCTTGGCGTCGCATCGGCGGCGCAGTCAAACGCGTCTTGCACTGTGGCGAGAGTTCTCATCGGCGCTCCTTTCGGATGACGAGGAACGCATTCTGCCAGGGGAAAAGGACGCCGTCAACCAGCCCGAATCCGCCTGGGCCGTTGGACCCGTCCGGCTCGTCAGACAGGCCCGGCGCGTCCGACCCGCCCCCCGCGGTGTGCGGGCCGCGCCGCCTTTTCGTATACTGACGCGGTAGGGGCGCGCCATGAAGGAGTCTTCGCGTGTCGTCCAAAATGAAAGCTGTGGTCTATCTGGGCAAGAACCGCCTGGCCGTGCAAGACACGCCCGTCCCCGAGATCGGCGAAGAAGAGGCGCTCGTCAAGGTCATGTGCGCCGGCATCTGCGGCACGGACCTCCACATCCACGCGGGCAAGCACCCCCGCGCCAAGCCCCCTCTCATCATGGGCCACGAGTTCAGCGGCGTCGTGGCCGCGATCAACACCCGCCGCCGGCCCGAGCTGGCCGTGGGCGCCCGCGTCGTGGGCGAGCCGCTCATCGAATGCGGCCAGTGCGCCGCCTGCCGCTCCGGCTTCGGCCACGTCTGCCAGAAGCTCGGCCTCTACGGCATTGACCGCGACGGCGCCTTCGCCGAGTACGTCAAGCTGCCCGTGGACACGCTGTGGCCCTTCCCGGACAACCTGTCGTTCGAGGAAGCGGCCATGATCGAGCCTCTCGCCATGGCGGTTCATGCCGTGCGCATGTCCCCGCTGCAAGTGGGCGACGCCGTGTTTGTGCAGGGCGCCGGGCCCATCGGGCTGCTCGCCGCCCTCGTCGCGCGCCAGGCTGGCGCCGGCAGCGTCACCATCAGCGAGCGCGAGCCCTTCCGACTGGCCCTGGCCCGCGAGTATGGCCTTGACGCCGTGGACGCCTGCCAGGAAGACGCCGCCGCCGCGGCTATGGCGCGCACGCGCGGACGCGGCGCGGATGTCGTCTTCGAAGCCGCCGGCGCGCCGGCCACGATCTGGGAGTCGCCCAAGCTCTGCCGTCCCCGCGCCACGATCATGCAGGTTTCCATGCCCAAGGACCCCATCCCCTGCGACATCGTGGGCATTACCTTCCGGGAGTTGACGATCAAAGGCGTGCGCGTCTACGCCGCCTACGACTTCGAGCGCGCCATCGCTCTGGCCGGCGGCGGCGCCGTGGACTTGTCGAAGATGATGACGCCTCCCCTGAAGTTGGACGACGCCGAGAAGGCGTTCGCCCTGGCTCGCGAGGGCAAGGGCGTCATGCGCGTCCTCTTCAGGATCAGCGGTGAGGGCTGACATGGACCTGTTTTGTCTGGACGGACGGCTTGCGCTGATCACCGGCTCGTCGCAGGGCCTGGGCTTGGCCGTGGCCGAAGGCTTGGGCCGGGCCGGCGCGCGCGTGATCCTCAACGGCCGCAACCCGCAGAAGCTGGAAGCCGCCCGCGCCGCTCTGGCGGCCAAGGGCGTCGCCACCCTGGCGCGCGCGTTCGACGTCACAGACGAGAAAGCCGTTGAAGACGCCGTGGCGCTCATGGAGCGCGAAGACGGCCCCATTGACATCCTCGTCAACAACGCCGGCATTAACCGCCGCGCGCCCATCGAGCAGTTCCCCACGGACCAGTGGCGCGAGGTGCTCGACACCAATCTTTCCTCCATGTTCTACGTCAGCAGGGCCGTGGGCCAGCGCATGATTGAGCGCCGGCGCGGCAAGATCATCAACATCGCCTCCCTGCTCAGCGAAGCCGCCCGGCCTACCATCACCCCCTACGCCGCCAGCAAGGGCGCCGTCAAGATGTTCACCAAGGGCCTGGCCGTGGAGTGGGCCAAGCACAACATCCAGGTCAACGCCATCGGCCCCGGCTATTTCGTCACCGAGATGAACAAGCCTCTGGTCGAGAACCCGGCGTTCGACGCCTGGGTCAAACAGAAAACCCCGTCCGGCCGCTGGGGTCAGCCGTCCGAGCTGGCCGGCGCCGCCGTGTTTTTCGCCTCGGCCGCATCCGATTTCGTCACCGGACAGGTTCTCTACGTGGACGGCGGCTGGCTGGCCAATCTGTGAGAATGGGACATGCTGCCTGAGCTCGACCGATTGCTGGCGGACCTGGAGACGCGGCTCGACCCGGCCGCCCAGCAGGCCATCCGCGACCGGCATCTGCGCGCGCTGCGGTGGGAAGAGGTGGACCGCCCCCCGGTGACGCTGAACTACCCCTACCCGCATGACCGCGACGTGCGGCCGTTCCCCTATCGCCAGGCGTTCCGCGACCCGGCCAAGATGCTCTTCAACGAGCTCGTTTACGCCTTCGGCGCCAGCATCTTCCTGCACGCCGAGGTGGGCGGCGACCTGCCCTACACCGTCCGCGCCAACTGCGGTACCGTCATCGTCGCCTCCATGTTTGGCGCGCGCGTGGAGCAGGTGGACGACAACCCGCCCTGGGCTATACCCCACGACGCTCTGGCGCCCGTGGAGGCGGCGCTGGACCTGGACCCGCTCGACCTCTCGCGCGGCATCTGCCCCAGCGTGGCCGCCTTTTACGAGTTCTACCGCCACGCCATGCGCGACTACCCCAACCTGCGGCGCTGCGTGCGCGTCGTACTGCCGGATCTGCAGGGGCCCCTCGACACAGCCGAGCTCCTGCGCGGCAGCGAAATCTACACCGACATGTGCGAGCGCCCCGAGTTCGTGACAAAGCTGCTGGCCCACCTGGCCAAGGCCCAGGTCGCCGTGGCCCGGCGGCTCAAGGCCGTCACCACCGACGACGCGCCCGACCACGCGCACCAGCACGCCGCCGTCATCCTCGGCCACATCCTGCTGCGCTGCGACAGCGCCATCAACCTCTCCGCCGCCATGTACGCCGACATGGTCGCCCCCCACGACGCCTGGGTCCTGCGCGAGATGGGTGGGGGGGGCATCCACTTCTGCGGCCGAGGCCAGCACGTGGCTGCCGCCATGCTGAGGCTGCCCGACCTGCAATGCCTGGACCTGGGCCAGCCGCTCCTTAATGACACCGACGCCATCTACGCACAGGCCCGCGAGCGCCGCGTCCCCATCGTGCGCATGAGAGTCCCTGAAGAGGAGCTCGTTTCCGGCCGGGCCTGGCGCCGCTTTCCCACGGGCGTCTCGTTGGCGCACCAAGTGGAGAGCATCGAGAAGGCGGCGCTTTTGGCGAAACGGCTGGGGATTGCGTGAGAGCGCATCGCGGCGGCGGGAGGGACGGAACATGAAGATCGACGTCGAAGCCGGGCTGTGCGCGCGGCTGGTCGTTACGAGGCCGGTGATCATCATCACCACGCTCCACGCCAGCGGCGTGGTCAACGCCGGCGTGTTCGGCGCCTACACCAACTTCTCACCTTCGGGCATTGCCCTTGCCGTGTGGAAAGGCAGCCACACCCACGCCAATATGCGCCGCGCCAGGGAGTTCGTCATCAACGTGCCCCCGGCCGAACTCGCGGGCAAGCTGGCAGCTATCGCCGCCGACGTCCCCGAGACGCGCAGCGAACTCGACGACGCCGGCCTCACGGCCGAGCCCTCGCGCCACGTGGCCCCGCCCGGCGTGGCCGAGTGCGTGGCCAGCGTCGAGATGCGTTTGACGCAGGAGGTTGACGCCGGCGGCCATGCCCTCATGCTCGGCGAGGCCCTGGGCGGCCGTGTGGAACAGAGCGTGTGGAGCGGCGGCAGGCTCGACGTGCTCAAGGCGCGCGTCTTCCACAGCGTGGCCTATCCAGACCCGCTCTACGCTGTGTTCGCCCGCGTGTTCCGGGCGGAATAGGAGGCGGCTGAAAAAGACACCGCGCCGGCGGGGACATGTTGCGGCAGCCCGCCAAGGGCGGGATCGCAACGTATCCCCTTAACAAACGGGCCGACAGAGGACCTATGAGCGAGTTGAGAGACAAAGCCACCGGAATCGTCCGCCGCCTGCGCCAGGCCGGCCACGAGGCCTACTTCGTCGGCGGGTGCGTGCGCGACGAGGCCATGGGCCTCGCGCCCTTGGACTATGACGTGGCCACCAGCGCCGCGCCCGAGCAGATCCAGCGCCTCTTTGAGCGCACCGCGGCCGTCGGCGCCGCATTCGGCGTCATCCTCGTCATGGACGGCGACGCCACCTTCGAAGTCGCCACCTTCCGCTCCGACGGCGTGTACCACGACGGCCGCAGGCCCGAGTCCGTGCGCTACGGCTCCGCGCGCGAGGACGTCGAGCGCCGCGACTTCACCATCAACGGCATGTTGTACGACCCCATCGACAACCGCCGGCTCGACTGGGTCGGCGGCATGGCCGACATCGCCGCCCGCCAAGTGCGCGCCATCGGCGACCCCGAGCGCCGCTTCCGCGAAGACCGCCTGCGCATGTTGCGCGCCGTGCGCTTCGCGGCGCGGTTCGCCTATGCGCTGGAAGAGAAGACCTACGATGCCCTGTGCAGGCTGGCGCCCGGGCTCGTGGCCATCAGCGCGGAACGCATCGGCGAGGAGTTGGTCAGAATCCTCACCGGCCCCAACGCCGGCCGCGCCGTTCGCCTCATGCGTGACACGGGCCTCCTCAAAGTCATCCTCCCCGAGGTCAACGCCCTCGCCGGCGTGGACCAACCGCCTCAGTTTCACCCCGAAGGCGACGTTTTCGAACACACATGCCTCATGCTTGACGCGCTCAAGGACCCCTCGCCGGAACTCGCCCTGGCCGCGCTGCTCCACGACATCGGCAAACCGCCCACCTTTGCCGTGGCCGACCGCATTCGCTTCGACGAGCACGACAGCGTGGGCGCCTTCATGGCCCGCGCCGTGTGCCGCCGGCTCAAGTACTCCAACGAGCGCACCGACCGCGTGGTGGACCTCACCCAGCACCACATGCGCTTCGGCATGGCGCCAAAGATGAAGGAAAGCACGCTGCGCCGCTTCATGGCCTTGCCCGGGTTCGCCGAGCATCTGGAGTTGCACCGGCTGGACTGCCTGGCGAGTCATGGCAAGCTGGACAACTACGAGTATGTGCGCCAAAAGCTGGCCTCGTTGCCGCCCGAGCAGGTGTCGCCGCCGCCGCTGCTCAACGGCCACGACCTCATCGCCATGGGCTACAAGCCCGGTCCCAAGTTCCGCCCCATGCTCGACAGCGTCATGGATATGCAGTTGGAGGGCAAACTTACCTCGCGCGAAGAAGCCGCCGCCTACGTCGCCCGCGAATTCCCCCTCGAAGGCGCCAAACCAAAGGATTGAGCGCACCTCTCCCACAACTCCCAATCTCCCCATGTCCGTACTAAGGAGCCCACGGGTGAACAGACTGCTCTGCCTGTCCGCAACGCTGGCCCTGCTCTGCGCCGCTGGTTGCACCCGCTCCGGCGAACGGGCCATGCGTCGTGTGACGATCAAGGTGGGTGGACACGCCGTTTTGGCGGAAGTGGCTGAAAAAGAAGAAGATAAAGAAAGAGGTCTGATGTTCCGCGACACCATGGGCGAAGACGAGGGCATGATCTTCGTCTACGACCGCCCGCAAACGCTCTACTTCTACATGAAGAACACCCGCATCCCCCTCAGCATCGCCTTCATTGACAGCAATGGCGTCATCCTTCGCATCGCGGACATGCAACCCCACGACCTGCGCACCCACAGTTCCGTCATGCCTGCGCAGTATGCGCTGGAGATGAACCAGGGGTGGTTTGCGAAGAAAGGCATCGAGCCCGGCGCTAAGGTCGAGTGGCCCAACGGCTTGTAACCAGCCGGCGCTATGCTGCTTCGCAAATGATTCGCCAGTGTTGTGGTTCAAGAACAGCTTTGCTATTTATGAGGCTCAGCACGACGTGGCCGATGGCTGTAACTTGCTTATTAGCAAAGAGTTGACTTTGGACCTGTGCGGTCCCAGAAATGCAAGGCAATTCTGGAACCGCGCACCAGGATTCGATGCTTGCAGGTGCGCGTCGCAACGTGCCCCTGCGGGACACCCGCTGGTCTCCGTTTCGGCGGCAAAGGCCAGCGATGACGGGCCAGCGGTGACCATTGCCAAGGACAGACCACGCCACCTAGCAGCCTGTTGAAAATGTCGCGTCTGTTCCGGGGACGCGTTGCGATCCCGCCGTTGGCGGGCTGAGGCGCCATGTCCCCGCCGACGCTGTGTCTTTTTCAACGGGCC
>CAYYEE010000215.1:0-7397 GCA_964470775.1 uncultured Planctomycetota bacterium
CACGGCCAGGTACTCGCGCTCGCCGCACCGCTCCAGCTTCTGCGACGCCGTCGAGGTCCGCGCGGTCTCGTGAGCCATCCTCAGCCCCATGCTCCCCGCATGGAACTGCTCATTGTCCAGAGCCACCGAACCGTTGACCGCCCACTCCGCAAGCTTCCCAGCCTGCGCCTGCTCAAACCCTGGGTTCTTGACCAGGTTCGACGCCGGCGGGGCGCCGGCAAGGACGAAGCCGCCGCAAGCAAAGGACACAAGCAGAGCAAAGAAAGCGGGATGACGCCATCTCATAGCCAGCCTCCAGGTCTTCTCCACCCGTCACGAACAAAGCCGCGGCTGTCCGAGGGTTCCGCATGATGCGCTGGCTGGTCGCACGGTCCATGCTGCCCATCAAACCGGCAGACCAGCGCTCTCAACCTGATCCGACGACTTCGGACCCAGGCTCAAACGCCATCGAGAAGCAGCCTCCATTCCCATGCGTCAACTATACCCTGGCCGCACGAGTTCGTTGTATGCGATTCCGCCGGAATCCGCAAGAACCCATGGCCGAAGCAGAAGGTAGTCGCCCGCCAGTATCCCAAAGCCCGCTCATGCGCGCGCTGCCTCTGCGCCACGTCAATCCCCCTGCCGAAAAGAGGAGGCAGGACCAGAGAGCGCAGACCCGCCAACAAGGAAGCGATGGATACTACCGGCGTGAGACTCAAGAACGCTCACTGGTGGCGCGGGAGGGCAAGCCGCCCTCAGGGAGTCAAATCCCAAGACAAGATTTCCCTTGACAAGCCTGTCCCTCTGTTGTATTCTGGTCGTACTGGTTGATGACCAGATCAACCAGAGGCCGCGAGGAGACCCGCGTGGAAGTGGAACTCCAAGACCGCATCACGGGCATTATCCGGCAGGTCGGCTTGGGCGGCCGCCTTCCCACGGAACGTGAACTTGCCGAACGCTGCTCCACCACCCGCCACCAGGTCCGCCGCGTTCTCAAGGACTTGGAGGGCCGAGGCGTCATCTCCCGCAAGAGCCGCATCGGCGCCACCCTTAGCGTCGCTGCCGAACGCGTCCACACCACACCCGTCTACCGCTACCGCAAAGGCCTTGACGATGTCGAGCAAGGCAGCCAGTCCTGGTGTGCGCGAGCCAGCGACCTCCGGATCGATGAAATGATAGCGGCCAGCGAGCCGGGTCTGCGCCTGGAGGCGTCGAACCAGCGTCTCACCCCCGACGCCATGCGCCAGACCGGCCGGCCCACCATCCTCCATTGCGGCCACCCCCAAGTGCGTCAGGCCGTGGGCCGCGGCCTGTGCGCCGACATGACGGACTGGCTGGATTCCTGGCCCGAGCGCGCCGAGGTTTGGCCCGTTCTCTGGGAACCTCTCACGCTCAACCGCTGCGTCTACGGCGTTCCCACCTCGGCCCAAGTCTTTGTCCTGCTCTGTAACGTTAGACGCTTCAGGGCGAGCGGCCTCAACCCCGACACACCGCCGCGATCGTGGGACGAACTCGTCGACGCCGCCAAGCGCATGACCGACCCAGCCAAGGGGCTCTGGGGGCTGGCCTTTCCCCATGCCCCCAGCCCTGGCTGGAGCTTCGTGGACCTGTGCTTCCAAGCCGGCGGAACCGTCATCCATGAGCAGGGCGGCGGTTGGACGCCCGCCTTCCACGAGCCGGCCGGACTGCGCGCGCTCACCTTCCTGCGCGACCTCCGCTGGCGCCACGAGGTCATGCCCCCCGCTCCCCTCAGCGCGGAAGAGTGCCTCAAGGCGTTATTCGAGGACCGAATCGGCATGTGCTGGACACAGGCCACAGCCGGACTGACGGGCCTTGTCCGGTCCGGACGTTCGCCCGCGGATTTCGAGGTCGCCCCGCTCCCGGCCGGCCCGCTCGGTCATTCCTCCCAACAGGTCAGCATCCTGGCCGTCCTCGTCAACGCCCACGCCACAGACGCCGAAAAGAACGCGGCCTGGCGCTACATACGCCGTTGCGCGGGTCACGAAATCCAGACCGAACACAGCCGCTTCCTCTGGTCGCATCGCGTCGTGTCAGGCTGGCCAAGCCCCTTGCGCCGCATGACGCCGGTCCAGACCGGCATAGACCTGCCGCATGCATGGTTCGCCACCCTCACTTCCATCCTGGCCCAAGCGCGGCCAGAGCCCACCGCCATCGCGTGGAACTCCGACGCCTTCCTTACCCCCTTGGTGCGCCGCGTGCTGCTCGAACCGAACATTGACGTCGCCGAGGAAGCCGCGCTCGCCGCACGGCTGGCCGAAAAAACCGTGTCCCTCAGCATCTAATGGCCCGCCAAAAAAGACACCGCGTCGGCGGGGACATGGCGCCTCAGCCCGCCAACGGCGAGATCGCAACGCGTCCCCGGAACAGACGCAACAGGCTGCTAGTCGCGACCTGTGGGGACATGTTGCGGAAGCTGGCCAAAGGCCAGATCGCAACGTGTCCCCGGAACACGAAACATGGAATATGGAGGCGGAAAAATGCTTCACCCCAGAAAATGGCTCGCCGCGTTTACGCTCATCGAATTGCTCGTCGTCGTCGCCATCATCGCCATCCTCGCCGCCATGCTCCTCCCCGCCCTGTCCGCCGCCCGCGAAAAGAGCCGGCGCTCCGTGTGCATGAGCAGCCTCAACCAAATAGGCAAAGCCCTCGAAAGCTACTCCGGCGACTACGGCGAGTACCTCCCAGGCAAGCCATCCTACGGCACGTCCACGCTGTGTGACGGAACCGGCCGCCCGCACTACGACAACTTCGCAGGCCAAGACCGCGGCGTCGTCATTGACCCGCGGACCGGAGACGAGGTGTGGACCCAGCAGACCCGCAGCTTCGGCCACAGCACCTACCGACCCGGCGGACCTTCCACGGAACACGTCATCGCCTTCGGCGCCAACAAACTCTCCTCCCACGGAACCGTGGACAACAACAACCCCAACGCCGCCTACATGCAAGCCGCGCCCATCGGCCTCGGCTGCTTGGCCGCGGGGTACCTCGGCGACATCCGCACGTTCTTCTGCCCCTCATGGTCCGTACCATCCAACACCACCTGGTCCAGCGCCTTCGGCACGACCAAAGACGGCCACTACGGCATGAGCCTCGGCGTGGTCAATACCGCGCGCGCCGCCGTATCCCTCGGCGGAACCAGCGGCCTCTACCTCACCCACGGCAACTACTACGCCGCCCGCCTGGCCATGGGCGTCACCAACAACTACCAAGGCTATACCTACAACGGCGCCCAAGGCGTAGACTCGTCTTACGCCTACAGGAACCAGCCCCTCATCCCCTCCACCGAGGACTCCGAGAGCGTCGACACGGTCTGGGCCGACCCCTGCGAAAAGATGGCCGTCCACTACACGCGCCCGTTCATCGTCACGACCACCGGCTGCCCATCCTTCAAGACCACCCGCCTGCTCGGCGGACGCTCCATCGTGGCCGACGGCTTCGCCAGAAGCATCAACAACATCCGCGCCGCCACCCCCACGGCCGGACTGGGTCAATACCACCACCGCGACGGCTACAACGTTCTCTACGGCGACGGCCACGCCGCATGGTACGGCGACCCCCAACTTCGCATCGCATGGTTCACCTTCGGCCCGCAGCAAAACGGCTTCGAAGGCAACACCGCGTCGAGCAACGACCGCTACTTCGGTTTCGCCGCCACCACCGCCGGCCTCAAGGTCTTCTGTCCGCTCTACTACACCCGCGGCTACGCCCCCCAACCCTACCAACCCGCCCGCGACGCCAACCCCACCAGCGGCCGCGCCGTGGTCTACAACACCTTCGACTCCGCCGCGGGTATTGACGTCGGAACGAAGCCGGTCAACTGATCGGCCCGCGCGCTGATCGACTTTGACCCAACGCCCCATGCACGCCGGAAAACAGGCCCCGCGCGCCCATTCGATCACTCTAGCCAGGAGCGCCCCCATGCGAATAGCATATCTCGTTTCCGCCCTCGCAATTACCGCCCTCGCGCTGACTCCGACGTTGACCGCCCACGCTCAAGAGAATGAGACCAAATCACGGGTCGTAGAGATGTACGGCGGCTTCGAGCAGGAAGAACCCGAAGGCTGGACCCCGGCAGACGGCAGAGTCCACCTGGCCCTGACCAAGGATCAACCCCGCCAAGGCAAGCAAGCCGCCGAAATCCTCGTGCCGCAGTCCAAGACCGGCCTCTACTACTCCCCTGGCGTCAAGATCAACCCCTACTGGACCTGGGACTGCGCCAAACCCGCCTCCCTGCGCTTCTCCATCAACGCCCGCCAGCGATACCTTGGCTACAACCTGTTGGCCACATTGACCGGCAAGAGCGAAACGGGCGAGATCTACTCCTTTGTCTTCATCGTCCTCCAGACAGGCCCGCACTGGACCCTGTGCAAAAGCAAGGAGGCTCTCTGGAACCCCGCGCCTGACTTCGGCAAGGACATCTCCGGCTTCGAAGCCATCGCCAAGCTGCCCCGCCCCCTCTACTGCCAGTTCCTGCCCGGCCTGGCCAACGGCGAGTGGAACGTGGTCCAGAAGAAATGGGTGGACTTTGACTGCTCTCTCGACGCCGCCTTCGCCACCAAGAACGCGCCGCCCCGGCCCAAACAGATCGAGTTCAGCGAACTGAAGATCACCGGATACATCCACAACCAGACCCACTACTGGCTGGACGCGATCAGCCTTGGCGAAAAGGAGGCCGCGCAATGAGCCGTGTCGTGATCGCCGCCGTTCTCTCCGCCATCGTTGGAGCGGCAAGCGCCTTTGCCGAAAGGCAGGTCCTCACGCCCCTCAAGCTGGACACCCCCCCCGTCATGGACGGCGCCCTGAACGACGCCTGCTGGGCCAAGGCCGCCCGGATCAACCTATCCCCCATGCGCGACACGGACAAAGACATGCCGCCCACGTCTGTCCAGGCGGCGTATACCCCCAAGGCCCTCTACATCGCCTTCACCTGCATGGAGCCCGAGACCGCGCGCCTCCGCCAAGGCGCCCCTGGCCCGGACGACGCCTGGCAATATGACTCGGTTGAATTGTTCCTCGACACCAACGCCGACGAGAAAAGCTACGTCCACCTCGCCCTCTCCGTGGGCGGCTCCTACGCCGCGCACTATTGCGCCGCGCCCTACCAGACGGCCGTCATCGCCCTGCCTTGTGTCTTCAAGACCGCGGTCGGCGCCGATCGTTACACCGTGGAAATCGAGCTGCCCTTCGCCAATCTGCCCGCGGACAAGCAACCCCTCGCCCCCACCTGGAACGCCACCTTCTGCCGCAACCGCCATCTCACCAACCCTGACGTGAAGCAGATCGCCATCTGGAAAGGCTACCAGATGGAAGGCCGCCACCACCGGCCCGACACGTGGGGCGACATGGGACCTCTGGAGGTGAACTTCGCCGCCATCGGCCACCAGACCGCCAAAGCCGTGGGACCGTGCGGATGGGAGTACCCCTCCGGCGTTCCACAGACCTACACCAGCGGCCTGAGCAAGGAACTCGACCCCTCCCTTGAGTGGGTCAAAAAGGAACGCCTGCGCATCGCATGGTCTTGGCTTACCAGTTGCATCCGCTACATTAATAACCCCCAGCACGACCACACATTCCAGCAGGCGCTGGACGTCATCGCCGCCGCCGGCTTCAACGTCATCATCCCCTCGGCCGGCAGCAAGGGCAGCCGGACGCCTTGGCAGTCGTGGGCCACCCTCGACGCCATGACGCGCGTCCGGCTCGCCGGCGCCCGGACCATGCTCTGCGTCGGCTACGTCTGGACCCGCAACGATGACCCGGACATGAAGCTGCGCAGGTTCGTCGGTCCCACGGGCGTGGCGGACAAGCACGCGGTCTGCCCCCTCGAACCCCTGCCGTGGCGGCAGGACTTGATCGAGCCAGCGCTCTATGCCCTGGCCGAGGCCAGCCGCCTTGGCGTCCCAGACCTCTTCTTCGGCGTCTGGTTCGACACCGAGGTCCTCGCGGAGATGGGCGCCGCTTTGGGCGAGAGAAACGCCAACTGCCTCTGCGACGGATGCTGGTCCGCCTTCTGCGCCGCCCACCCCGGCCTCAAGCCCGCGGAGCCCCCGGCCACCCGCGGCAAAGCCCTTCTCCTCGCCGGCAAGACCGGCGCCTACAAAGCCTGGCAGAAGCAGGCCGTCATTGACATGATCCGCCGCGAGCTACAACCCGTCCGCCAGAAAGCCCCGGCCCTCGTCTTCGGCTTCTACACCTACCACGGCGGCGAAAGCTGGTTCACCGAAGCCGTGCTCGCCGCCATCTCCACACCCAGAGCCCCCGCCATTCCCATGGATGACAGGACCTACTGGACCGGCTGGTCCGGCAAACCCACCCACGTGGACAAAATCAGACAGAGCACGATCAGACTCCTGGGCCATGAGCCCTTGTTCGCGCCCAGCATCGCCTACTGCAGCCCCGAACGCAACGACGATGGCAGTTCAAGGTACCCCTCCTACACTCCCGACCGCGCCGGCCGCGAAGCGTACCTGCTCCTCAAAAGCTCGCTGGCCGCTGTCATGTGGGGCGGATCGCGCGATCCGAAGAAGGACCTGCTGGTGGACCAGACGCCCCACTACACCGAAGGCTTCGCCAAGGCCATCAAACAGCTCGAAACCGAAGGCGCCATTGACCAAGCCGCCCCCAAGCCCCCCCAGGGCGAGGAAAGGCAGCGCCTTCAAAAAGCCCTGGCTCAGTTGCAGCGCGAGGCCACAGGAGCCTGGGGCAGCGTCTGCGGCCAGCCCCGCGCCCATGTGGACGAGCCAGCCTCCGGCGTCTTCAACGGCCCCGCCCTCACCGTCACCAAGAACCTCGCCAAGAGCCTCATCTACAACACATCCGCCGCCGACTACGTCTTCGACCTGCAACTCAACGCCCAACCCAAACAAGCCGCGCTGGAGATCACCGCCAAACCCGTCCCAGGCCAGCAGCAGCGCACCAACCTCCTCGTCCGAATCAACGGCGCCAAAGTGGACTACCTGCGCCATCCCTTCGGACCCGACGGCGTCGCGCGCCTAACGCTTCCCGTCGAGATGATCAAAGGCAAGATCATCGTCACCCTCGGCTACTTCCTCGGCGACTCCATCACCGACACCGCCTTCGACAACAGCCTCACCATCAAGCGAATCGTCCTTCGCCTTGAGTAGCCCCCTCCCAACCTCTCAGAGCCCCAACCCCCGTAGCCGTCACCTGACAGAAAGGCCGGAAACCCGTGTTTCTCGGGCTTCCGACCTTGTTTCATGTGGCGTGGCTCCGAATTGAAGAGGAATCGGATAGGCCGATGTTGTGAAAGACCTCTTCCGATCCGTTGTGCATAGGAAAACCGTTGGAACGACGGGGAACCGAGCGCCTCGGTCGGACCGGCGGCACATCACCGCGATCCGCTTGTACCCGTACCAGGGGTTGGCCTTCGCCATCGCCTT
>CAYYEE010000216.1:0-7395 GCA_964470775.1 uncultured Planctomycetota bacterium
AGGGTTTGTGTCATGTAGTGTTTCAGAAATAGCAAAGCTATTTCTGAAACACTACACTAGCATTCTACAGAATCGTGCGCCATGCGTCATGGCCGCGAATCAAGACATCCAGAATCTCGCCGGAGAAGGCATCGGCGCCCAATGCGCGATCTTGCCCGCAGCGAGGGCCCAAAAACGGCGGCTGAGAGACTTCAGGGGCGCGCGGGCGCGTCAGACCCGCCAGACATGCCGGCGGCCCACGGCGCCCGCGACACGCCCATCATCCCGCCGGCCCGCTTACCCTTGCAGCCGTTCCCGCGTGGACCACAACCCCGCCGATGGCGTGGAGATGAAGTAGACCTTCTCCCCATCCGGCAGCGTATTAAAGCCGTTGACCATGCGCGCAGGGTCGTAGCGCTTCAGGGCTTGGCCGATGTCCATGTACTCAAAGCCCACCCCGTGGATTTCCTCGGCGCTCAGGTGGCCTGGGGCGTAGCGGATGGTGAAGCGGCCCTCGGACGAGCCGTGGATGAGGTGCGCCGTGCCGTGGGTCAAGTCTTTCAGGTCGCCGCCTTCGGGACATGAGCGCCACGCGCTCATCACGCGAGGCGTTCCGCTATAGCCATACTTGCGGATGAGGGCGTCCACCTCGGGCTGCTCGCCGAACCGCTTGAGGCCAGGGGCGATGATGAGCAGCTCGCCCCCGTCGGCCATGGCCATGCGCGTGCGGTAGATGGCCTTGTTGGCCACCCACGTGCTGTGGAACTCATCGCCCTGCATGACGGCCACCACCTTTTTGAGCGGCTCGACCAGGGTGATGTTCTGCCGCATCGAAGCGCGGGCCGCGGCCAGGTAGGTCTCCACGTCGTCGCCCACGTAGACGCCCGTGTGGACCAGGCGCCCGTCCTTGCCGTAGGCCATGACCAACTCGAAGTAGAAGTCGGGCAGATGGTTGAGATAGGCGTTCTCCGCGTAGTTGTAGCAGGCGCGCAACGGGGTGGTCAGCCGCCCCAGGTTGTTCTCGATTCCGCAGCACGCGGCCATCATGTGCGACGCGCAGATCATGGGCTTGCCGCCCAGGCCGATGAAGTAGTTTTTGTTGTGGTTGGCGAAGCCCAGGACCTCGTGTGGCACGACATGGCCGACGTGGATGATGAGGTCCCACTTCTCCTCCAGCAACATGCGGTTGAGCGAGACCGGGATGGGCCAGTCGGCCTTGCCTCGCGACACCTCCTTGACGAACGCGGCCGGGACCTCGCCAAGGGTCTTGGACCCGGCGCGCCAGTCGTGGGCGTGGATGCGCTCCTGGGGCACGCCGCCGAACATCCACTTGTTCTGTTCAGCGGTGTGCGGCACGTGCTGCCCCAGGGTGGGGATGAGGTGGACGTCCGCGACCGGGGCAAAGGCCTTGTAGAACGCCTCCGTGATCCATCCGGCGCCGCTGTGGGCGCGCGTGATGTCCGGCGGCAAGAGCAGGACGCGGCGCGGGTTGGCGCAGACGCGCTTGCGCGCCTCCTGCGCCGCGCGGTCCACCAGCGCGAGCATATCCTGGCGGGCAATCTGATCGCTTTCGTGCTTAAACCACGGCATGAGGCGGCTCCTTCATTGAACGGATTCAAGGTCCCAGGCCGGCGCGCTGGCCGCCAGCCCTTGTTCGAGAGAGGTCATGGGTTCCACGTATCCAGCTTGACGCAACGGGGCCAGATCGGCGCGGGTGCGGTTTTGGTACCGGCCGCGCAGGGCGTCGGGGAAGGGGATGTACTCGACCCGGCCGCCGCCGCGCAGGGCGATGAGAATCCGGGCCACGTCGTTGAACGACCGGTCAACGCCGGACCCGACGTTGACGACGGCGCGCCGGGCCGGGCTTTCGACGAAGAACAGATTGACGGACACCACGTCCTCGACGAACACGAAATCCCGCCGCTGCTCGCCGTCGCCGTATCCGCCCGATCCCGCGAAAAGCCGCGCCACGCCGCGCTCCGCGAGCTGGCGATGCATCTGATAGGGCATGGACGCCATACGGCCCTTGTGGCGCTCGCCCGGACCGTAGACGTTGGCATAGCGCAGACCAACCACGGTCGACTCGGCTGGTCCAGCCAGAGCGCGCACGTGCTGGTCAAACACCAGTTTGGACCAGCCATACAGGTTCAGGGGGCGCTCGTTGCAGGGCAGGGGGGCGAAATCGGCGCTGGCTCCGTAGACGGCGCAGCTCGACGCGTAGACGAACGGCACGCGCCGCTCCAGCGCATAGCGCAGCAGCAGCTTGGAAAAGGTGAAGTTCATCTCCATCATGCGGGGGCCGTCCACCGCCATGGTGTCGGCCCAAGCGCCCTGGTGCAGCACCGCCTTGGCCGCTGGCAGACCGCGGCCCGTGTCGAGCCGCTCACGGAACTCCCCCACGCTCATATAGTCCGCGATCACCGCGTCGCGGAGGTTCAGGAACTTCCCGGCTTGGGCCAGATCGTCAACCGCCAGGATGTTGGTGACGCCCATACCGTTGAGCCGTTTGACGATGTTGCCGCCGATGAAACCAGCCGCGCCTGTGACGATGTACATGCGACTCCCGTCGAATGAGCGGCGCGCTCCCGAACGCGGGCCGCTAGAATGTGTGTCACGATTTTCAAAATCGTAGCATCGGCGGGCGCGAAAAACAAGCATGGAAAACCGGCGGCATTCGCCGCGCGGGCGTGCCTGGCCCCTACGGCGCGCCTGCTCTACGCCCCGATCACCGCGTCAATCATCGCTTTGTACTGCGGCCAGCACTTCTGGCCCTGGCCATAGATATAAGGAGACGCCGTCGCGCACACAATCAGCCCCCGGTGGTCGTCGAAGCAATCGCGGACCAGCGCGAGCGTTTGCTGGCGCACGTTGTCCGGGCTCTTCTCATACATGTCCGCGATCTGGATGTTCCCCTCCAGCGTCATCCGCCCCCGCGCCGCCTCCTTGGCCTGCGCCGCCGTGATGTCGCCCATGGGCGGCGCCTCGAAGGGGTGCAGCACGTCCACGCCCATGTCCACAAACATTTTGATGGTCTTGCGGATGGGACCGTGGCTGTGGATGTGCACGCGCCCGCCGGCGTTGTGGATCAGGTCGAAGATGGGCTTGTCGTAGCGCACGTTGAAGTCCTGGAAGTCCGCCGGACCGTGCAGCGGCGGCAGGATGTACTCTTCCCCGAGCATGGCGAAGAATGGTCCAGCGCCATGATCAATCGCGTACTTGAACCCGGCCAGAATGATGTTCATCTGCCGCTCGCACAACGCGTGCAGGATGTCACGGTCCGTGAGAGACATAACGGCGAACGTCTCCGACCCGAACAACTCCGCCACGTGGCCCCCGGGATTCATCGAAGGCGCGCTGACCTCCACGATGCCCTTCTCGCCCATCCTCTTCACCTTCTCGAAGAAGGGCGAGAAGTCGCCGCAAATTTCCGGCATGGGCAGCGACAAGTATTTTTCCGCGTCCTCCCGATCCTTCAGCAGAAATGACTCGTGCATCCCCGGCTGGTTCTTCAGGCTGCGAAGGCCGGTGGACTGGAGGGGACCTTTGGGCGTGTGGACCGTGGTGATGACGCGGGTGTAGTCCTCGTTGACGGGTTCTTCCGTCGTCGTCGTGGGATAAGGCTTGATCAGACCGTGCAGACTGAAGCTATCCTTCAACTCCGCGTGTTCGAGAACATACGCCTCCAACTCCGCGTAGGAGGGATCGTTCTTTTTGCCCACCGCGCCGCGGCAGAACACCGCCGGCCGGTCAACCTCTTCGTGGAAATAGCATCGCTTTAGTCGTTCGCGGCGAGTCATGGCAAGTCCTTTCTGCGCAACAAGGCGCGTCTTCAATTTTCAGCCGCCGGCGGCCTGCGTCAGCGCGACAAAATGCTCTGGTCGTCCTTCTCGAACAGCCCGTACCACGCCTCCTGCGCAGACGGGCTGCACAGCCCTGGCCGCCGGAAGATACGCTGCGCAGACTCCGGGGGCGCCACCCAGGACGCGGTGGCCCGGTCACCGTGCGTCACAGGGGGCGCATCTTCATATTCGCACATGTTTGACCTCCGAACAGCCATGAACGGCGGTTCTGGACGCGCGGATGCTTGCGCTACTCAATCGCAAGCAGGGTTCATCTCGTCAACCCTGTCACGCCAAGGATGGTACGTTGAGGCTCTCGCGGCGTCAACGGCGCAGGATCGGGTCTTCATGCGACGGGGCCTCGTGCTTCGCTCTTGCGTCCAACCGCCTCAGAAGCCAGAATCTACTTGCCGCACGCCCCGCGGGGGGCGCGGCGAGGCTGGCGCGACATAGAGGAGACGCTGTTGGCGAATCAAGGCTCCTGGCTGTTTCGGCGGTTTGGCGGGGTTGCGTGTGTTTTCGCCGCGCTGTTCGCGGCGGGGGCCATCTGGTTCGGCGAGTCGTCGCGCCGCGTGTGGCCGCCGTGGGCCTGGCGCGACCAGGTCCGCGTCTACCCCTGCGAGCCCGCCGCGCGCGTGGCCGTGGATGGCGACGTGGCCGATTGGGAGATGGCGCTTTGGGCGCCCCTCGTGGGCGCCAACCGGCGCGGCATGGACGGCTGCGTGGCGCTGCGGTGGGACCGCGACGCGCTGTACGTGGCGGCTCGGGCGCGGGCCGGCCGCGTGGTGTCCAGCGCCGACGAATGCCGCCGCGGCGGGTGCGGGCTGGAGCTGGAGTTGCAGGGCGCGCCGGGTCTGTGGATCGCCCCGCGTTTCCCCCGCCGACAGGCCGCGCTGGCGCTGGTCCGCCGGCCTGGCGAGGGTTCCGCGGGGTTCGAGTTCGTTGACCTCGCCTCCAGAGCCGAGACGACCGGCTGGGCCGTGGCGTTTGACGCGGCCGGCAGGCCCTATCTGCCCGCCGTGGACATGCATTCAGGCCGGGGCCTGGGCGAAGGCTGGGGCAAGGCGCGTCTGTCGCCCAATGGCGTGTGGCAGCGGCCGGTCGTGGGCCGCCGCGCCAAGCTCGTCCTGCCCGTCGTCGGGCCTCAGAGGATGCGCCTGACGCTCCGCGGCGAGCCCGAAGGATTGGCCGACGGCGTTTCGCAGCGCGTGACCGTCTACCTTAACGGCAAGCGCGTCGCCGCCGCGCCCGATGGCGAGTGGCGGTCCCGTCGCTCCTTTGACATGGAGCTGCCCGCCGCCGCCATGGTCGAAGGCGTCAACGACGTCGTCCTCGACTTCGACCGCGAGGACGGCGAGCCCTTGCGCAAGGGCGGCCGGGGCGTGGCCGTGTGGATGGAGAGCGTCGCTCTCGCGCCCGCCGAAGGGCAGGCCGGGCCTGCGCCGCGCCTGCTGGCCGCGGGCGACGTCAAGGGCGATGGCCGCGAGGAAGTGTGCGGCTTGGCGGATGGCCGGCTCTTCGCGTGGTCGCCGGCTGGCGCGTGGGCTTGGGCCGGCGGCCCCAAGGACCTGCGGCCGCGTTGCGTGGCCGTAGGCGACTTGGACAACGACGGCGACACCGACATCGCGGCGCTGGCCGAGAACGGCGAGACCCTCCACCTGCTCACGCCTTCCGAGGACGCCTGGCAGCGCCTGTTCATGAATACACCCGCTTTTGACGACAAGGCGCGCCCCACAGCCGAGGCCGGCCGTTGGCTGGGCATGGTGATCGCCGACGTCAACAACGATGACGAGAACGAACTGGTCGCGTTGTCGGATAAGGAAGTGACGGTTCTGGCCTTGAGGAACGGCGAGTGGCGGGGCCTGCAGCGGCTTGCCGCGCCGGATGGGTCCAAATGGCTGTTCTGGGCTGATTTCGACGGCGACGGCAAGTGCGAGCTGGCGGTTCTGTCGCGGCCATCCGGCGAGCGGCTGATATTGCGTCTTTGGGGGCCGAGTCCTGATGGACTGGCCGCGTGGCAGGGCCAGCTTGAGCTCGGCGGCAAGTTCGACGTGGCTGAGGCGGCCACCGGCGATCTGGACGGCGATGGCCATGCGGAGATCGTGCTCGCCGCCGCGGATGGCGAAGGCAACCGCAGGCTGGTGTCGCTGACGTTGCGGCCGCAACGCATGGACGACCTTGGCGTTGCCAAAGACCTGGCCGGGTGGCTGGCCGCCAATGTCACTGGCGGCGCCCTGCCCGGCCAGCGCGACGGCGGCGGCGTGGCCATGGCCGTCTTGTCCAGGCCGGCCAAGGCCGCCGTCAAAGACGCCAAGGCGCCTGCCAGGAAGCCATCCCGCAGAACCAGGACCAAGCCAGGCGGCGAGAAGCCCGACTTTGCGCCGCTGGACGGCAGCGTCACGCGCGCGGTCCGCACGGCCGAGGGCTACGACATCGAGGCGCGCGTGCCTTGGACCGTCCTGAAGATGGCCCCCCCGTCCTCGGGCGCCGAACTGAAGTGGCGCGCGCGGCTGGACCCAGGCGGCGACTCCGACGGCGCCGCGCCCAAGCGCCCAGCGGTCCAGCAGCGCCAGGTCGTCGAGTTCATGGCGCGGCCGCTGCCCGCCAAGCGCGGGCCTGAGATGGCGCGCTACCTGCCGGCGTTGACTCAGGTGAGGACGCCGCCCACGCCCATGACGGCCGGTGACGCCGTGACGTTGGAGGTGTTCAAGGGGCTGGCGCCCGGCCGGGCCCATCCGGTGGAGGCGCTGGCGCTCCGGGGCTGGAACGGCGGCGCCGCCCAAGCGTGGCGCGAGGAGATGGACGACGACCTGGGATGCGAGGTGGAGACGTGGAAGGCGCGATGCGACGCGCTGGCCGACGGTGGCGTGATGGCCACGGCCCACGCCGGCTGGGGCGCGACCGCGTTCGCCTTGGGGGAAAGCCGCGCTCAGGCGCTCGCCGCGGCGCTCGGCGCCGCCCGGCGGCTGGAGTCGCGCCTGCTGCGCCTGGCGCCCAAAGGACCGCCCGCGGCCGCCACGCTGCTGGCGCGCGTCCAAGCCGAAGCGGCCGCGCTGGACCGCGACCCAGACCGCCTGGCCAAGGCCGCGCCCGAACTGGCCAAGATCGAGAAGCTGCTGGCGCTGATGGAGAACGGCGGCGGCCCCGCGCTCGACAAGGCGCTGCAAGAGCCCTTGCGGGGCTACTGGTGCGACATTGACGGCTCGGTCCAGCCCTACGCCGTGTCCGTGCCCGACAGCTACACGCCCAAGAAAGCGTGGCCTCTGGTCGTTTGCCTCCACGGCGCAGGCTACGACCCCGCCCGCCGCGTGGGCGCGCCCAAGCGCCAGGACGCGCTGGCCCTGGCGCCGCACGGCCGAGGGTGGACGGACTACATGGGCATCGGCGAGGCCGACGTGTTCCGCGTCATTGATCTGGCGCGGAGCCAGTACAACGTGGATCCCAACCGCATCAGCATCACCGGCGGGTCCATGGGCGGAACAGGCTCCTGGCAACTGGCCACGCGCCGGCCCGACCTGTTCAGCGCGCTCGCGCCCGTGTGCGGCAACTCCGACTCCGCCGTGTGGGAGAGCCGCTG
>CAYYEE010000217.1:0-7389 GCA_964470775.1 uncultured Planctomycetota bacterium
GCATCCTGGGGCTGGAGAAGGTCCCAAGGGTTCGGCTGTTCGCCGATTAAAGCGGTACGCGAGCTGGGTTTAGACCGTCGTGAGACAGGTCGGTCTCTATCTGGTGTGGGCGTTGGACACTTGAAGGAGAGCCGCCATTAGTACGAGAGGACTCTGGTGGACGGACCTAGGGTGTACCAGTTGTTTTACCAAAAGCACAGCTGGGTAGCCACGTCCGGGATGGATAAGCGCTGAAAGCATCTAAGCACGAAGCCAACTCCAAGATGAGGTGTCCCTATGAGGCTCGTGGAAGACCACCACGTTGATAGGCCGGGTGTGTAAGCAGGGCAACCTGTTCAGCTAACCGGTACTAATCAGCCCATCGGCTTGACCACTTTTCTTTTTCCTCGATGAGAGACGTTGACACTTTGCACAACCCGATCCAATACGCTTCGCCTCGCGGCCATTGCCGCGGAGCGAACACCAAGATTTCCCGGTGAGCATAGCAGGTTGGGAAACACCCGTTCCCATTCCGAACACGGTAGTTAAGCCGCCTGCGCCGATGATAGTGCGTTACTGCGCGAAAGTAGGTTATCGCCGGGATTTTTTGTTTAACCCCACGGCCCCGCCCACAAAGCGGGGCCGTTTGCGTTAACACCCAGGCCCACCCACGACTCGCTCCCGGCGAGACGCGCCCGCGCCTATGGGCCAAGCTCCCCGCGGCCCCTCAAGCCAGCAAGCTGCTTGACAACATGGGCTTATGAGTTTACAGATGATAAGGAAGAGCATCACTGCCGGCGGACATGTCAGATGCAGCCGCGTGTCGAAAGTGGGCGAATGGAGGGAGCGGAAGCTATGAGTATCCTCGATAGGCTTTTTGGACGGAGGAAAGACCGGCGTGTTTCAGAGGACAAGGAGCGCGATGAGAGATTGGAGGGGGAAGACGACAAAGCGCCTCCAAAGCAAGACCATGCTTCGAAGGACCCCCTCCAACATTGGGCGAGACAAGCGTGCAATGGCAAGACTTCCATTAGGATTCAGTGGCTGCAGGTCTCTCGTTTGGTCGACGTCCTGACCAAGGCAATTCAAGAATTCAGGCCGGGTGTGCCCTGCACCATGGATGATATTCGGAATGCGACCAAACTGAAGTGCGCCGTATGTGGATACTGGGACCCTCAACTCATCAACATCCTGTATGTGCGTGAGCATATTGGATGCATTCTCGGCTTCGGGAGGCTGGCTGAACTCGCGAACAGTGGATTGTGCCCGCGATGCCACACCTCCGAGGTCAAGGTGACGTTCTCGCCGGGAAAGATCGGCCTGCGCATGAAGCCCGGCCAGCAGAAGATTCGCAAAGAATCCACTGCCAACGATGATGATAGATCGAAAGCCAGTCTTGGTGAAGAAATAGCATTTCGCATGGTCATTGAGGACGCTATTCCTTTGCAGAGTGGAAAGGTCTTTGTTGGCAGTATTCAATCGGGAAGCATTGCGAAAGGGGACAAAGTAGAGTGCCGGACACGGGCAGGCGCCTTTTTGACATCTATTGACAGGCTGGAAGCGTTTGGCAAGAGCATTGATCAGGCTCATGCCGGACAGAAGGTCGGCGTCTATCTCTGCGACTGCCCTATGGAAAAAGAGAATAGCATCGGGCGGGGCGACGTTTTCTGCGCACCCAATGAACAAGAGCCCCCAAACGTCTGATGCGTCCTGTGTGACGTTTTCATGTCTCACTCTTGTGATCCGTGGACGGCGCCGAACAGGGCGGGGCGGCGATCCGCTGGGCCGCCGAACCTCCACGGCGCAAATGGAACTTGGTTGACAAGACGGTGTTGCGAGCCTATAAAGATGAGTAGAGCATCTGCGCCTAGGGAAAGGGCATGTGATGACAGCATCAGCACCGTGGCGGCGGACGTCGCGTGGGTTCACGCTGATTGAGCTTCTCGTCGTGGTCGCCATCATCGCCATCCTGGCCGCTATGTTGCTGCCCGCTCTGTCCGCGGCCAGGGAGAAGGCCCGCCGCGCCTCGTGCCTCACCAACCTCAACCAGGTCGGCAAGGCCATCGAGTCCTACGCCGGCGACTACAGCGGGTACCTTCCCTGCGATCCCAACTGGGGCGTTCCAGGCCAAGCCCACCTCACCTCGGGCAGCTACCTTGTGGGAGACTACTGCAATGGCGGCGTGAGCTGGTGCCTGCCTTATCTCTCCAAGGTCGGCTACACCGACCGGTGCTCGCAGAACAACGCCAACAACCGCTACAGCGACGCGCGGACCGGACAAGCCATCCCCACGGACGGCTTCTACTACCCGCACTACATGCCCCAGACCTACTTCGGCGTGATCGGCTACTACTACGGCGGATCGGGCAATTTGCCCGGCACGGCGGGCTCGCTGAACCTCGCCCCTACCGGCCTGGGCATGTTGTCCACCTCCGGCTACATCGCTGACCTTCGCGTCTTCTACTGCGGCACGGGCCGGGCCTACGACCATGCCGCCAAACGCCCCTCCTGGCAAACCACCATTCCGTACGAATGGATCAACACCGACGTTCAGAACGTCCAGCGCCTTGGCGGCGTCACCGGCTCCCACCTCACCCACGGCAACATGACTTGGGCGCAGAGGTGGTCCTACTCCGCCACCATCTACGGCGCGGCCCTGGGCTGCTCCTACGCCTACCGCAACCAGTTGTTCGTCGCCGGCGACAAAGGCTGGATCTTCTACGGCAGCTACGGCTATCAGCAGCCCCTCTCGTCCACGCGCTACATGGCCAAGAAGCTCGCCGCCGACTACCCCAACATGAACTTCTTCGACATGCCGGCCAGGTACGGCAAGTACATGAACTACTGCCCGCCCCGCAAGACACAGCGTTCTCTTGGGGGGGCGTCGCTGGTCGTCGACCGATTCGACAAGCCCAACCCCTTGAGCCTTTCCGACACCAACCCGGGCAGCGGAATTCTCGGCCACAAGGAAGGCTACAACGTCCTCTTCGGCGACGGCAGCTCAAGATGGTACGGCGACCCGCAGCAGAAGATCATCTGGACCCGCTATGGGGAAAACGGCGAAATCGCCAATAACACCGCCAGCATCCGCGGCATCCCCACCAACATATCCTACGGCATCGGCTTCTTCCACCACTTCGATTCGCTCCTCGGCGAAGAGATGGTCTGGTACGGCGGCGCCTACTGATCCGCCCGCGTCTTCAAAGCCTGCGGCCGCGGCAGGGGGGCTTGGGCCGCCCCGGCCGCAACGGCGCGTCGCGGAGGTCGGGACGGAAGACGCCTGCGACGCCGGGCTGGGGCGCGATCGAGGCCTTCAACTCCTTGCCGGTCACCGCGAGCATGGTATACTGCCCTCCGCCTGGTTCTGGGAGGCGCCGGATCGGCGGACCATCGCGGGAGGAGAGAGGGATGGCTGCGAAGAAGACCAGCGGCGTTGCCCGCATCGGCGGGCGGCTTGAACCGTTCGTGGATGACTGGCTGATCGAGAGGATGCGCGGCGCGGAGCTGCGGCTCCACTCGCCCGTGGAGCGCAACGTGGCGCTGGCCTTCGACCGGCCCTGGGAGGGCGATACCAGCGCGTACGTCACGGTCTTCCAGGACGGCGGCCTGTTCCGCATGTACTACCGCGGCTCGTCCACGCGCGACGGCATGAAGCGCCAGGTGACCTGCTACGCGGAAAGCCGCGACGGCGTGGAGTGGATGCGGCCCGACCTTGGCCACGTGGAGTTCAACGGCTCCAGGGCCAACAACATCGTGTGGGACGGCTATGGCCACCACAACTTCACCCCGTTCCGCGACACCAACCCGGCGTGCGATCCCAAGCAGCGCTTCAAGGCCCTTGGCGGCGACATGAAGACCGGCCTCAACGCGTTCGTCTCCGAAGACGGGCTGAAGTGGTCCATGCTGCGCGAGACCCCGGTCTTCACGAGCGGCGCGTTCGATTCGCAGAACCTGGCGTTCTGGGACGCGGAGCGCGGCCGCTACGCCATGTACTTCCGCGTGTTTGACAACGGCCTGCGCAGCATCTCGGTCTGCTACTCCAAGGATTTTGTCACGTGGTCGCGGCCCAAGCCGCTCACCTACGGCGGCGCGCCCCAGGAACACCTCTACACCAACGCCGTGACGCCCTATTTCCGCGCGCCGCACATCTATTTGGGCTTTCCCAAGCGGTTTGTCCCGGACCGCAAGGTGGTGGAGGAAGACAAGGGCGGCGTGTCGGACGGCCTGTTCATGAGCAGCCGCGACGGCGTGGCGTGGAAGCGGTGGGGCGAGGCGTTCATCCGGCCGGGCCCGCGGCGCGACCGGTGGATCAACCGAAACAACATGCCGGCGTGGGGCCTGCTGCAGACCCAGGCTGGGCCCGGCCTGCCGGACGAGATTTCGCTGTTCGCCAGCGAAGGCTACTACACGCCGGCCAACCGGCTGCGCCGGCTCACGGTGCGCGTGGACGGCTTTGTCTCGGTCCACGCCGGCTTCAAGGGCGGGCAGATCGTCACCAAGCCGCTGACCTTCAAGGGCCGCGAGCTGGCCATGAACTTCTCCACCTCCGCCGCGGGCAGCGTGGCCGTGGAGATGCAGGACGAGACCGGCAAGCCCCTGCCCGGCCGCTCGCTCAAGGATTGCCCCGATATCTACGGCGACAGCATCGAGCAGGTCGTGCGCTGGAGCGACGGCAGCGACGTCAGCCGCTTCGCGGGCAAGCGCGTGCGGCTGCGCTTCGTCCTCAAAGACGCGGATCTGTACGCTATTCGGTTCAGGTGAAAGCAGGGGGCTGCTTTGTCTTGCCTGACACAACGGCCGTGTCCGGCACGTCTGACACATCCGATGGCGTTCGCCATCCGAGAACGGCGAAAGGTTTATTCTGGCTGCTTCTCCGGAGCGGCCACGGGCAAGGCGCCCAGGTTGGCGCCATTTTCGCCCGCGCCGATGTTGGGGCTGTCGGGCAGCAGACGGAAATCGTGCTCCACGATGTCGCGGTGGCGCGGGTCGGCGAAGATGGAGTGTTTGTCCTTGCCCGAGAACGCCTGCTAATCCTCGAACGTGTTCTGCAGCAGATAGGCGCAGCCGCGTTTGTCCTCGGGCGTTGTGGCGTCGGGCAGCCATTTGTAGCGCTGGCCCGGCGGCCCCAGCCAGCCGTCCTCGGGCCTGGCGTCCGCGTCTTGGCGCTTCTTGAAGGCCCATTCCGGCTTGGCCGTGGTGAGTCCTTCGTCCGTGGAGCCATCGGGCCGGATGAACGTGCCGCCCAGACGCAGATAGGCGGTGACGGTCTTGCTGCTCCCCCAACTGTCCGGCAGGTTGGGCGCCACGCCTGGCTCGTCGCGCCAGAGGCGGATGCGCGTGCCCAGGTTGTTGTAGTCCGAGTCAAACGTGTCCATCTCCGCGGGGTCTTTCACCGTGATCCAGTAAGTGTAGTTGCCGCAATAGTTGAAGCTGTTGTTGCGGATCACCGTGCCGGCGATGGACTGGTTGAGGCCGATGCCGCCGTGACTGAAAGCGCGCAGCGTGTTGGATACCAGTCGCGAGCCGGGGCACGCGTGCAGCGCGATGGCCCAGTCGAGCCGGAAGAGCAGGCTCTTTTCGAGCGCGAAGCCAGGCGATTCGGAGGCGGCGATCGCCCGGCCGGAAAGGCGGCCGCCCCAGAAGTCGTTCCATATCTTGCACGCGCGCACCGTGACGCGCGGGGCGCGGGTGAGCTGGATGGCGGGCGACCACTGCGCGCGGTCGCCGTCCGTGTCGCCGAACCAGCGCATTTCCAGCCCTTCGATGACCACGTCGGACGCGCTTTCCACCGTGATCAGGACGTCCACGCGCCGGCCGCCGTCGAGCACGGCCTCCCACGTTTTCTCCGCCGCGATGACCAGCGGCGCCGGCTCGACGCCTCCGCGAGTGATGCGCGCGGTCTGCATGTAAAGGCCCGGCCGCAGGACAACGCGATCGCCGGGCAGCGCGCGGTCCACGGCGTATTGCAGCGTGCGCCACGGCTTCTCGCGCGTTCCGCCGTCCTCGGCGTCCTGGCCGCCGGGCGCCACGTAACGCTGCGCGGGCTGGCCATCGAAGCGGAATTCGCCCGCGAACTCCTGGCTCGCCGCGCCGTCGCGGCTGGCCAGGCGGACGCGATAGGTCCACGGGCCTTCGGCCGCGCCGGCCGGCCGCAGCAGGCCCAGCGCGTGATCGCGGCGGGCCGGGCTCTTTTCGCCGGGCCGCGTGGCGCCCGCGGCCAGCAAGGGCGTGGGGGCGGCCTTGCCCAGCGCCGCTTCGCCCGTGGCGTGGCAGTCCACGTTGGTCTGGAAGGAGACGACCACGCCGTGGCGGCTGGCGCGGACCACGGGCGCGCTGGCCAGCTTGGGCGCGTCCACGGCGCCGCGGACACGGATCGCGGCGGGCAGGCTCCAATTGCCCGCGCCATCGGCCGCGCGCGCCTGGACCTCGAACTCGCCCTCGCCCGCGGGCAGCGTCACAGGCGTGTCCTCGGCAAAGGGCGCGGGGGCGCTCCACGCGCCGCCGCCAACACGAAGGCTGAGCAACGCCGCGGCGCCGGCGGCGTCGAGCGCGCGCACGCGCAAGGGGAAGCTGAGCCGCGACGCGACAAAGAGGGGGGGCGCGCCCTTGTCCGCGCCTTGCGGGGCGGCGATGGCGCTCAGCGCGGGCTGGAGCGACAGGTCAACGCGGGGCGGCTGGGTGTCGCGGAAATCGGCGGGGACCGGCCCCAGGGCGCCGGCGCGCGCCTGGCCGCCCGGCGCCAGGCAGGGGCTGCCGGGCAGCAGGCGGAAGTCGCCGGCCTCGGGCGCGGCGAGCCTGGGATCGGCAAACACGTTGTTCCCGCCCACGGTGTTCATGTACGCGACGTTCTCGCGCAGCGCCTTGTCGCCGGTCCACGGCGCGGCGAAGACCACGTTGCCCGTGGCCGTGTGCTTGATCCTCGCCTGATGGACCTTGCCGTTCATCGCGCACGCGGACCCCAGCACGATGTTGTCGCGCATGGTGACGCTGCAATGCGGCGCCTGGAGGTAGTCCAGGCCCGTCGTGTTGTCCACGAAGGTGTTGCGCTCGACCAGGAACTCGCCGGGCTTGCACTTGAAAAGCACCGCGCGCGACGAGAAGCCGCGCACCGTGTTGCGGCGGATAAGGGTGTTTCCGCCCGCGGGGTAGTAGACCTCGATGCCCGTGTCTTCCTGCACGTCCTGCATGGGCACGCGGAACCGGTCGCGCGGGCCGCGGTCAAAGACGCACTCCTCCACCACGCCGTGAAGCCCGTTGAGCAGCGCGCCGCACCCCACGTCCCCGGCCTGGCAGCGAAGGAGGCGGGCGTTGTCCGCGCGCAGCAGAAACCCGCGCGAGCAGCTGGAGGCGTGGCAATCCTCGAACACGGCGTTGGAGGCGTCCGTGCCCGCCACAAAGCCGGCCGCGAAC
>CAYYEE010000218.1:0-7387 GCA_964470775.1 uncultured Planctomycetota bacterium
GCGCCGATGGCGTCTGCCTGGCATCCTTCGATGGCGCCGGCCTTCACATCATCGGCCACTGGCCCCCCCACGCCGACCCCTCCGCCCTGCTGCCCGCCGCGCCCGAAAACCAGACCCCATGGCTCGCCTGGCTCGGCAACCTGGTCCGGGGCGGCGGCGCCAGCCCCGCCTCCGCCACCCTGGCCGACGCCCCCTCGCCCGTCCGTGACGCGTTCCAGAAGGCTCGCGTCCAATCTGCCCTGTGCGTGCCCCTCGTCTTCGCCGGCCGGCCCGTCGGCGTCCTCTGCGCCTGCTCCACCCAGCCCGGCGAACCATGGAGCGACACGGGCCGCTCCTTGCTCGGCGTCGTAGCCGAAATCCTGGCCAGCTCACTCCAGCACAAGCGGGACAAGGAAGACCTCAGCCGCACCGCCAGCCTCCTAGCCGCCGCCTCTTCCGCCACAGCCCGGCTCTTGGACTCCCACGACCTGACCGCCGCGGCGCGCCGAGTCCTCGAAACCGTGGCCCAGGCCGCTGGCGCCGATCGCGTCTACGTCTTCGAGAACCAGAGCCACAGCCGGGGCCACGCCGCCGTCCAGCGCCACGAGTGGAGCTCCCCCGCCGCTCCCGCCCTGCCGCCAGGCGCCGGCGCTATCGCCGCGGGCGCCCTGCCCCCCCACTGGGTGGACCAGCTCGCCTCCGGACTCCCCATCCGCGGCCTCACCCACGAACTCTCCGAGAACGAACAAGCCTTCCCTCTTGCCAGGTCCGCCGTCTCCTTCCTGCTCGCGCCCATCCGCCTCGAAGACCAATTCTGGGGCTTCATCGGCGCCGACGACTGCTCCCGCCGCCGCCTCTGGTCCGCCGCCGAAGCCGACGCCCTGGCCACCGTCGGCGCCGCCGTCGGCGGAGCCATTGTCCGCGATCGCTTCCAGACCCTCCTCCTCAACAGCCGCGCCCGCTATCGCGCCGTCGTCGACAGCCAGACCGAGCTCGTCTGCCGCTACCTCCCCGACGGCTCCCTCTCCTTTGTCAACGACGCCTACTGCCGCTACTACTCCACCTCCCGCAAGAACCTTGTCGGCACGCCCTTCTTCCGCTTCGTCGCCCCCGAAGACCTCCCCGCCGTCATCCGCCAGACCAGCGCCCTCAGCGAAGCCCACCCCGCCATCGAGATCGAACACAGAGCCTGCCTCCCCGACGGCGTCCGCTGGCAGCGCTGGGCCATCCGCGCCATCGTTCAAGCCGGCGCCATCGTCGAGTACCAGGCCGCCGGCCGCGACATCACCCGCCAGAGAATCGCCGAAGAGCAGCTCAACCAGCTCAACATCGAGCTCGAGTCCCGCGTCCGGGAACGCACCCGCGAACTCGAACTCGCCAACAGCCGCCTGGCCGAAGCCAACGAACGCCTCCGCCTCCAGTCCAAAGAACTCGAACGCCAGGCCGCCGCCCTCAAGGAACACGCCGCCGAGCTCGATGTCCAACGCAAACGCGCGGAAGACGCCGACAGGATGAAATCCGAGTTCCTGGCCAACATGAGCCACGAACTCCGCACCCCTCTCAACAGCGTCATCGCCCTCTCGCAGCTCATCCTCTCCCGCGGTCCCGGCCGCAAACCCGAGCAAGACGCCAGCCTGCTCCAGATCATCGAGCGCAGCGGCCGCCGTCTCCTCAGCCTTATAGACGACATCCTCGACCTCTCCAAAGTCGAGGCCGGCCGCATGGAACTCAGCCTCTCGCGCATCGCCCCCCGCGACGTCGCCCAGGAAGCCGTCGACACGGTTCGCGTCACCGCCGAGCAGAAGGGGCTCCAAATCTCCGCCCAGATCGGCGACGTCCCCCCCATCTACTCCGACGAAGGCAAGATCCGCCAGATCCTCGTCAACCTGTTAGGCAACAGCGCCAAGTTCACCGAGCACGGACGGATCGAGCTGCGCGTCACCCACGACGCCGGCAAAGTCGTGTTCGCCGTCAGCGATACCGGCATCGGCATCTCTCCGCAGGACCTGCTCCACATCTTCGAAGCCTTCCGCCAGGCCGACGGCTCCATCACCCGAAAATACGGCGGCACAGGCCTCGGCCTCACGATCTCCCGCAAGCTCGCCAGGCTGTTGGGCGGCGACATCACCGTCCAAAGCGAACTGGGCAAAGGCAGCGTCTTCTCGCTGGTCCTGCCCCTGGAATGCCCCGCACCCACGCCGCCCGAGGAACACCGCCCCGCGCCCCAGCCCGCTCAAAACGCACAGCCCCCAGACGGCAACCGCCGCATCCTCATCGTCGAAGACAACCCCGACAACCTGCTCACCATCCAGGCCGTGCTCAACGAGATGGGCGCCGAGCACTTCAGCGCGGCCGACGGCCAGCAGGGTCTCGACCTGACCCGCCAGCGACGCCCGGGCCTCATCCTCATGGATCTCCAGCTCCCTGGACTCAGCGGCCTCGACGCCACCCGCGCCATCAAAGCCGACCCCAGCCTCCGCCACATCCCCGTCATCGCCCTCACCGCCAAGGCCATGCGCGGGGACCGCGACAAAGCCCTCGAAGCCGGCTGCGACGACTACCTCGCCAAGCCCTTCAAACCCTCCGACCTCGTGGCCTTGGTCAAAAAGTGGCTGCCGTAGCCTCCGCCCCCGCCCTCAGCCCCCCACCACCTTCCCCGCCGCCGCCCACACTTCCCCCGCGATCTCCTCCACGCTCCGAAGCCGCCCCCCCTCGCAGCACTCCACCGTCCGCCACCCCGCGCCCCGAGCCATCAGCAAATACGCCTGCTCCGCTCGCGCCAAGTGCGAATCATCCGCCTCGTGAACGTCCTCGCGCGCGCCCTTCAGGTAATTCCGCTCCTGCTTGCGCGCCACAAGCCCCTTGGCCACCGCCCACGGAACATGCAGAAACACGCACAGGTCCGGCCTTGGCAGCCCCAGCACTTCATACTCCATCCGCTCCACCCACCGCACAAACGCCTCGCGCTCCCCCGCGTCCGCGACCTTGATCGCCTGATGCCCCGCGTTCGAGCTCACATAGCGGTCCGCCACCACCACCACCCCCGCGTCCAGCCACGCCTGAATCCTCGGCCGCGCCTCCCACCGGTCCATCGTAAACGCCAGCGACGCCAGAAACGGGCTCACCCCCTCCGCCGGCCCGAACTCGCCGCGAAGATACCGCCCCGCCAACTCGCCGAAGAAGGACCCCTCATACTGCGGAAACGACACCAGCTCCGCCTTGCGCCCCTCGCTCATCAGCCTCTTGACCAGAATCTCCGCCTGGGTCCGCTTCCCCGACCCGTCCGGCCCGTCAATCACGATCAGCTTGCCCTTCAAGCGCGCTCAACCTCGTCTTCTTGAACAACCGGCCTCTCCAAACGCCAGCCCACCCAAATCATCCCCCCATGCCCTCGCCTTGTCAACACCCGGCGTCATACGCCCTCCCGTTCGATCCGTCTCTTCCATCCCTCTTCCTTGACTGCCCCGCGCCCTTCGCTAGAATAAAGCCAGCGCCGAACAAGAACGCCCCTTGGGAAACAACCATGCCCGACGCCTCGCCAGGACGCCCAACGCCACCTGCCACCGCGCCACAGCCGCTCATTCGATGGCAGAAGCCCATGACCACCATGTTCCAGGCCATGGCCTTGCCCGCGCTTGGCGGCGTCTATCTCTTCGGTTGGCGCGCCTTGGCCGTGCTGGCCGTGGCGTGCCTCGCGGCCTTTGTCACGGAGTGGGCCTTCTGCCGCCATCGCGGCCAGCCCGTCACCTCCGCCGTCTTCGTCACCGCGGGCCTGCTCGCACTGTCCCTGCCGCCCGGCGTCCCGCTTGGCGTGGTAGCCGTGGGCGCCGTGGTGGCCATCCTCTTCGGCAAAGAGGTCTTCGGCGGATTCGGCCGCAACGTCTTCAACCCCGCCGTCACAGGCCGATGCTTCATCTACGTCTGTTTCGCCGGCTTCCTCACCGGCCCCGTCTGGTCCCAGCCGGCCGCCGGACTGCCCGGCGGGTTCGGCCAATGGCTCACCAACGCCATGACCGGCGCCACACCCCTCGAAGCCGTCAAGTCCGCCCCCGGCGCCGTCCAAGCCGCCCCCTACAGCCTCTGGAAAGACATCCTCGGGGTCCAAGGCGGCTGCATCGGCGAGACCTCCGCTTTGCTCCTCCTCCTCGCTGCCGCGTGGCTGGTGTGGCGCGGCGCCGCCGACTGGCGCTCCATGGTTGGCGCCGTGGCCGGCGCCGCCGTCCTGTCCACCATCCTCTGGCTCGCCAAAGCCCCAGGCGCGGCCCACCCCGGCCTCTCCATCTTCGGCGGCGGCCTGCTCTTCGCCGCCGTGTTCATGGTCACCGACCCCGTCACCTCGGGCATGAGCCGCCCCACCCACTTCATCACCGGCGCCCTCGTTGGCCTCGCCACCGTGGCGCTGCGCACTTGCGGCATCTTCCCCGAAGGCGCCATGTTCGCCATCCTCCTGGTCAACATGTTCACGCCCCTCATTGATGTGGCTCTCAACGCATGGAAGACAGCGAAAAGAAAAGCCAGCCAGCCGGCCTAGCCCAGCCCAGCCGCCTTGGCGACGGCGCGCGCTGCGTGCTGTTCATGGTGGCCGCCTGCGCGGTCTTCGTGGGCGCCATCGCCGGAGTCAAGCTCGCCTTGGCCGGCCGCATCCGCCTCAACGAAAGCCTGCTGGAGCAGCGCCAGCGCCTCGAAGCCCTTGGCGTCATCGACTGGCGCCAAGCCCCGCCCCCCGCCGAAGAGATCGCCCGCCTCTACGCGCAGCGCGTCAAAGAACGCCCCGCCACAAAGGACAGCCCCGCCTTCTTCGCGGCCGTAGACCCCCAAGGCGCCCCCCAAGCCATCGCCTTCATCACCACCTGGCAAGGCTTCTGGGGACCCATCACAGCCATGATCGCCCTTGACCCAAAAGCCGAAAAGATCAGAGGCGTCTCCTTCCTCAAACAAGGCGAAACGCCCGGTCTGGGCGCGCGCATCACCGAGCCCCCCTTCCGCCGCCAGTTCTTCGAAGGCGCCAAGACCATCCCCGGCGTCAGCGGCCCGGCCACGGTCCTCGTCCCCGAAGACAGGGCCAATCCCAAGCCCAATGAGATCAACGCCATCACCGGCGCCACCCGCACCAGCGACACCTTTGTCCAACTCATGAACCAGCAACTCCCCGCCGAGGTCAGAGCCCTCCAGCCGCGCCTCAAGGAGGTGAAGTAGCCATGCCCTCCCGCGCCGCCCAAGCCTTCTCCACCGGCCTGTGGAAAGACAACCCCATCTTCCGCCAGGTCCTCGGCATCTGCTCCACCCTGGCCATCACCAACCTCATGTCCAACACCGTGGTCATGTGCCTGGGCCTCATCTTCGCCACCGCCTTCTCCGAAGCCACGGTCTCGCTGCTGCGCAACATCACCCCCAACCGCATCCGCATGATGGTCCAGGTCCTCATCATCTCCGCCTACGTCATTGTGCTCGACCTGTTCCTCAAAGCGTTCCTGCCCGAGATGAGCCGCAGCCTCGGCCCCTATGTCGGCCTTATCATCACCAACTGCATCGTCATGGGCCGGTGCGAAGCCTTTGGCCGGCAAAACCCGCCCCTCCTCAGCTTCCTCGACGGCGTCGGCTGCGGCCTGGGCTATTCCTTCGCGCTCCTCTTCGTCGCCTTCTTCCGCGAGCTGACCGGATTCGGGACCATCTTCGGCTTCCACGTCCTGGGCGGCTGGTGGACGCGGTGGACGATCATGGTCATGCCGCCGGGCGCCTTCTTCATGCTGGCCATCGCCGTCTGGCTGGCGCGCGGCCTGTCCCCGGCCCAGGTCCAGGGAGCCCCCAAATGACACCCCCTCCCTATGCCCCGCTGGTCATCCTCTTCGCCGCCGTGTTCAGCGAGAACATGCTCCTCGGCAACTTCCTTGGCATGTGCTCCTTTCTCTCGGTCTCGCGCGAACTCAAGACCGCCCTCGGCCTGGGCGTGGCCGTCACCTTTGTCATGACCCTCACCTGCGCCATCAACTGGCTCGTCAACCACTACATCCTCATCCCTTTGGACCTTGAGTACCTCCAGCTCGTCACCTTCATCGTCCTCGTCGCCGCCACGGTCCAGCTCGTCGAAATGGTCATCGAGCGCGCCAGCCCCGCCCTCTACATGGCCCTGGGCATCTTCCTGCCCCTCATCACCGTCAACTGCGCCGTGCTCGGCGCCTGCCTCTTCATGGTCATCCGCCGCTACACCCTGGTCCAGTCCGTCACCTATGGTTTCGGCGGCGGCCTGGGCTGGCTCATGGCCATCGCCGCCATGGGCGCCATCCGCCAGAAACTCATGGAGTCCCGCGTGCCCAAACCCCTCCAGGGACCGGGCATCTCGCTCATCATCGCCGGCGTCATGGCCCTGGCCTTCATCGGCTTCAGCGGCATGGCCAGCATTCGGTAGAGGGCGCCCATGACCGAGTTCCTCATCGCCGTCGGCGTCTCCTGCGCCATCGGCGGCGTCCTGGCCCTGCTGCTCGTCATCGCCGAAGCCTTTGTCGCCAACTACGGCGAGTGCGAAATCACCATCAACGGCCAGCGCAAGCTCAAGGTCCAGGGCGGCGCCCCCCTGCTCGCCACCCTCATGCGGCAGTCCATCTTCATCCCTTCCGCCTGCGGCGGGCGCGGCAGTTGCGGCTACTGCAAGGTCAAGGTCCTCGAAGGCGGCGGCCCGGTCCTGCCCACGGAAACCCCCTACCTCACGCCTGACGAGCTCAAGGCCGGCGTCCGCCTCTCGTGCCAATGCAAAGTCCGCAACGACCTCTCCATCGAAATCCCCGAAGCCCTGTTCAACGTCCGCGAGTACAACGCCGTCGTGGACAAGATCGTGGACCTCACCCACGACATGAAATCCCTCACCCTCCGCCTCGTGGACCCGCCCGAGATCGCCTTCAAAGCCGGCCAGTACGTCCAGCTCCGCTCCGAGCCCTACGCCGCGGTCAGAGACCGCGTCTACCGCGCCTACAGCATCGCCTCCCCGCCCTCGGTCAAAAACGCCATCGAACTCATCATCCGCCGCGTGCCCTCCGGCGTCATGACCACCTACGTCTTCGACCACCTCAAACCTGGCCAGCCCATCGCCTTCAACGGCCCCCACGGCGAGTTCTACCTGCGCCCCACCCAAGCCCGCCCCATCTTCATCGCCGGCGGCAGCGGCATCGCGCCCATCAAATCCATCCTCCTCGACAACCCCGGCGACGTGGACCGCCGCAACGGCATCTTCTTCTTCGGCGCCGTCCAACGCCGCGACCTCGCCCTCTTCGACATGATGAAGGACTACGCATCGCGGCAGAACCACTTCAAGTATGTCCCCGCCCTCTCTCGCCCCGCCGAAAGCGACGGCTGGGATGGCGAGACCGGGCTCATCACCGACGTCGTCGACCGCCACATCCAGCCCGGCGACGCC
>CAYYEE010000219.1:0-7355 GCA_964470775.1 uncultured Planctomycetota bacterium
CCGCGCGATAGAACGGACCCATGCACGGCACGTTGTGGCCATAGACTTTGTTCAGCGCCAGCAGGGCCAGACGACGCCCCACTTCCTGCTTGTTCGGGGGGTGGACGTTGTCGGCCAAGCCAACATCAATGGCCACGGCCATTCCCGTATGGGGGACCTGTAGGGCGTCGCGTTGCGCGTCGCGCAAGGCAGCCCAGGCACTCGGACCGGGATCGGGCGCCTGAGGGCCGAAATTGGCGAGTTGTACAAAGAGGAAAGGGAAGTCGCCCTGCTTCCACAGCCGCCGCCAGCCTCGAATCATGGCCGGAAAACAGCGACGGTAGTCGTCGGCCCGGGCGGTATTGGCCTCGCCCTGGTACCAGATAACGCCCCTTATGGCAAAAGGAACCAAGGGGAAGATCATGCCATTGAAGAGACGTGACGGATAGCAGTAGTCGGGCAAAGGCGGCAGCGGCTTCGGCGGCGGAGGTTCCCCCTTGGCTTTCGCCTCAGCGGCGCGCTTGGGCCATTCCTCGGCGTCTCGCTTGTAGACTTCCAGACTGGCGCTTGCGCGGGCCTTGTAAATTTCAAGCGTCCGCCCCCACCAAGCGCGGTATTCGCTGAACGCGCCGTTGTCGCGGACCGTTTCAGAATCCGTCCACACCTCCAAAGCCGTGGCGGACCATGCCGCTTCAATGAGCCCAACGGGCGCTCCCGTCTTCCCGTGGACGTCCCTCCCGAAGAAGTACCCCACCGCTGAGAAGCCGGGGACGGTCTTCGGAGAGCATACGCGCCATTGCCCGACGCACTGTTCTTGTGGCGTCTCGGCCGCGTGGCGTCTGACGATAAAGAGACGGATGGATGGGTGGTCGGCCTGCGCGATTTCATTTGTCGCATTAAGCGCCCGAGACACGGGCCACTCCATGTTCGACTGACCGGAGCACACCCATACCTCGCCGACCAGGACGTCGGCGACCTTAACGGTATTCCTCCCCTTGACCGTTAATGTGAACGGGCCGCCCGCAGGGAGCGGCGCAAGGTCAACCCGCCACTTCCCGTCCACATCCGCCGCAGTCTCCGCTCGGCGGTCCGCGAGCAGAACCTGGACCTTCTCGCCGGGAGTCGCGCTTCCCCAGATCGGGATCGGCTTATCGCATTGAAGGACCATATGGTCGCTGAACAGCGCCGGCAGCGTGACGGCGGCGAATGCCGACGAACATGCGGCGATGAGGAGAACTGCCGCCGGAACGGGACTTCCCAAGAATGCGTAGTGCATGCTCTCCTCCGATGAGTGGCGGACGTCGGTTCGCCAGGATCCGCCCTGGAGGCGTTGTCGGACGTTCGCGGCGGCGGACGAGCGCTCTCCTCCGCTCGCCGCGCCTGGCAACGATGAAACCGTTGCGCGGCAGCGGTCCTATGGCTTTTCAAGCAGATAGAGCGCATTGTCGCCGATACGCATTGGCCGAGCAATCACGCTTACCTTGCCTAACGACTTGCCGCTCCAGAGTTCCGTCACGGAACAAACCTCCGGCAGAGTGATCCGCTTCTCGCCCTCGGTAGCTGCGTGAATTGCGACGAGGTCATGGCAGAAGTACATCGGGTCGCCACCATCACCATAGACGTGGAGCCCTTTGAATCGAGCGATATTTCTAAGCAACTCCGGAGGAATCAACCCCACGCAGCCTATGTAGACACTTTGCCAGTTCCCGCAGTCCTTGAAGGCAAGGCCGATCTTGTCGCGTTTCGGTCCTATCGTCCCCAGGGCGATGGCTTTGGGGTCGGCAACAAAAATCCGGGGCAATCCCTGTTCAATTCCCGTCCCGATGAACCCTTTGAGACCGCGGGTAATGGGATGAGTGTCCGGATTGAACTCTATCATAAGTACAAGATTGGGAGTCTCGCTCACGTTCATGCCGATCATTTCGGAAACGCCGTCAATGGACTTCCGCCCGGAGCGAACATAACCGGCGCCGTAGCCGAAAATCAGCAGATTGCCATCGCGTTTCAGCGCGTTAATCGCCGCCGCCTCATCGTCCTCCAAAGCATACGCGAACGGAAAATAGAAGACTTTGAAGCGATGCGCGACCGCCGACAGATCTGTCATGCGATATACCTCGTGCGGGACGCCCATCTGAGGAAGCATCGCTCTGAGGCGGCCGACCAGCGTGAGAGGAATCATGCCGTTGCGCTCATCGGCCTGAACCATCTTCCCGTATTCGCCAAAGAACACGCCGAACTTTGCGACTGAACTCCGGTCGACGTCAAGGCATTTCGTGAACACACGCCGCCCCTGTCCAACAATCCGGGCGATGATCGGATCGTCAAACCAGCCGAGCCCCATGTCATAGGTCCACCAGCCGCCACCATTGCAGATGGCGCGGGCGAATTCACGCTGCAACACCGACGCGGTCTTGCGCGGCGTATCGAATAGGATGTTGTTGCAGTACTGGCGATGAACGACAGTGAAAACTCGGTGGTCGCATTCTGTCATGGACAACTTGCCGTGCAGGGCATAGCTATCATGGGAAAGGCCCGTCATTCCCCCCTGACCGATGTCGCGCGCCTCATACCCGGGGTTGCCCGCGATGTCCAGATAGGGGGAGGACAGGACCACGTCGTGCCCGCTTTGATGCCCGGCGTTGCCCGTGCAGTTCCCCGAAATATCCGGATAGTACGCCACGGTGAGTACTTTCCTCGGGCCGGCTTCCTTGATCGCTTTCCCCAGCGCGTTCAACGTCTCACCAATGCAGAGGGACTCGCACTCGCGATAATCAATCAGCATCCGGTCCGCCGCTGGATCGAGAAGATAGTCATCCTGTCGACTCCGGGACACCTTGTGCATCGCCGGAGGCGGCAAGGCGGCAGTCTCCATGGTGACGCGCGGATCGTCCCAGGCGCGGCGCAGCGCCTCGTCGGTTCGATACCGCGCCCGCAGGTATTGCCGGAAGCGGGCGAGCATTGCCGGGCTGTAATCCGTGAAATGGGAACCCTCGGCCGTCGCTCCGACGTCATTAGCCATGTGCCATTGCCCGTCTACGCCCCAGCCTAACCAATAACCGATCACGGCCACGCCGTAAGGCTGGGCCTCGATATGACGGCGGAGCGCAGCGAGGAAGTCGCGCATGTCGGCATGGTATTTCGTTGACGCCGGCGACGGCATGAAGAACCCCGGCCACTTGGCGCCCCTCCTCTTGTAGTAATGGTCCGCCTTGACCTGCTTATCCAGAAAAGCCGACATTTCCTTCGGCTCAACATAGCGTCGGGAATACAGCCCGCGTCCCACGGAGTATTGCGCGCGGCCCTCCTGGTCCTGCACAAGTTGATCTGGATGACGCAGCGCCCACCATGCCGGCGGGACGGATTCCGATACGGAGACAATGACATAGGCATCTGGAATCGGCGCCAGGACGCCATAGACTTCATTGTCCAGATCGTGGAAATCGTATTGCCCGGGCCCGGCCCAGTCGCCGTGCATCGCCACCCCCCGGAACGGATATGGGCAGACGACGACATTCACGCCCTCCGCCACGAGCCGGTCATACTGGCTGTAGTGGCTCGTTCCGTACAGACTGGTTGCCATTACCGGCGGCGACAGATGGCCCCCGATCCTGAAGCACAGCCCTCCATTATGCTTCACCACTTCCGCGTCAACCGGACGGCGTTGCGCCAGGTGCGCCTTCAGGGCGTCGAGATCATAGTCGGACAAATCCCTGTACTTGGCCGGCCTCAACTCCGCGGGCTTGCCGCTGCTGACATACTTCTGGTACGCGGCATCGGGCTGCGGGAAGTCCTGCGGCAGCATGAAGACGTCAAGCTGGCCCCAAGGTTCGTCAACTGCCGTGCCCGTCGGCGAAGTCCTGTTGCCGTCTGCAAGACGCAGGTTCAACACGACGGCGTCGTTCGGCATGGTGAAATCGTACGTGAAGACCCGCGCCGCATCGCTCTTGAGCGCGACCAGTGCGCATGGGACGACTTTGCCATCGAAGTCCCGTGCCGTCGCCGCAAGGGAGGGATGCTCGCGGCCATTCGCCATGACTTCCACCTGAAGTCGGTATTTTGACCCCGGTGTGAGCATGTCAAGATCGCGCTGTAACGGGGACCCTCCCAGCTTACACGTGTACACGCGAGGCGGCCCAAAGGATGGCTTTTCCCTCCCGACGAACTCCAACCGGACGTTGTCTACGCGAAGGATCGCTTGGCCGCCGCTAAGGGAAATCTCAAGTTCGATGCTGTCCGCGGGGGCCTTAAGCTCAAACGCGTGCCGCGTGGTGCGCCAATCACCCAGCGTCTGCGGTGGCTTGGCCGCACCGCCAAAAGCGTTGTCCTTTACGATACCGTCGTCGTACTTGAAGGCCTGCGTTGGGCCGCAGCGTTTGTCCTTGGCGAACGGCGTTACCGACAACGCGAACATGGAATAAGGCCGGACCATGACCGACTTGAGGTCCGCTTCGAGACGATACCACCCGGCGCCGGGGACTGGGATGCGGCGGGAAAGGACGATGTCGCCGGCCGTGTCCGGCTTCGAAATTTGCGCGGCGTGTTTGCTCAAGCGACCCGGCGAGACGATTTCCGCCGTGGCGGCCGTCAGCCGCGCCGCGACCGTCCACTGGCCCAGAGGAGCAGACATCTCAAATCCTTCCTCGCACACGACGGGGCTTCCGTACCCACTCCCTTCCAGGCCCATGAGGAGCGAGACCGCAAGCCACAGAGCCGCTGCGCTGCGGCGAAGCGTTGGCGCGAATGGCACACGAAGAACCTTCAATGACTATTCCTCAACGGGGTGATGGCTGGATTCTCCGCCGGAAGTCCGGACACGGAAGCACACGATAGGCACGGCCTGCTCCGCTTGGGTTCAGACATTATCATTTTGCGCCGACGTCGACTCCCGCGGAAACGTCAAAGTCATGCCAGATCGCCAACGATGTATTCGCACAGTAAAAGTCGTTCTCTATGTCCAGACTCTGGTCGAATGGACCCGATTGCCCATAGAAGTAATTCGAATTGAGACAATTGTACACACTGGAGGTCGTGACGAGCGTGGCCCGGCCTTGCCTGTGCCATATGATTCGGCCCGGTGGATCGCCATACCAGGACGCATGCCCGCCGCCATAGAGAACGTTGTATCCTTCCTTGTGGCCGTATGCGCCCGCGCCGACCCAAGTCATGCTCTCGGCCACCGGTCGGCCAGGCACCGCGGCTCGGCCGCTCTTGTCGTATCCCAGAGAATCGGTCTTGGACCACGCGTCTGTCACTACGGCCCGCGCGCCGAGTTCCTTCGACGTTCGGAACAACGGCTGTCCGATGCGCGCGCCGACATCGGGCTTGACGCCCGGAATGCGGTAGCTGCCGTCCTGGTACACGTGCCACACATTAAACATGAAAAGCGGCACATCCCGGTACATGTAATGACTGTACACTCGAAGAACGGTCGAATTATTGCAGCCGGTCCACTTGCCATACATCAAGGCCTTGGCATCAAATCCACCGGCGTCTTTCCAGTGGCCGAGGCGGTAAGCTGATCTCTGGGCGGAGGCCGCAGCGTAGTCCCCAAGCATGCCGTCAGAACTGGGACAGTAATACAACCGTCCATCGCCGATGTAGCCGCAAGTCAGCAAGTAACCCAGACCATTGGGAGCACAGTTGAGTTGGCCGTCGCTGAAGTCTGTCGTCGCCGCGTATGGACTTCTATCTCCCTTGTAGCCGACTCCCACGCAACGCCACTGGCTTGTCTCAGCTACGGTGGCGTTGATAGGGACATCGCCGGGCCGGCCGCCATAAAGCATCCTGCTCTTCACCGTTGGCTGCTGATACACAGTGTTGGCGTCGCCGCCCGTAGCGTTATGCGTGTGACCGCAGGCTCTTCCCGCGCCATCGCACCAGTCGAAGCCGAACCACCCCGCCCACGAAGGAAAGTAACCAGAATAGTCGGAGGTATAGTTTTCCAGCGCGGTGCTGAACTGTTTTAGGTTGTTGAGGCACGACGTCCGCCTCGCCTTCTCCCTGGCGGTAGCCAGCGAGGGAAACAGCAGGCTGGCAAGAACGGCGATAATTGCCATCACGACTAACAGCTCAATAAGCGTAAACGCGGTTAGTATCCTACAGAGGTATTTTGACATCGCCAACACTCCATCGTGCCGCCACCCTTTGGCGGCTAGAGGGCGCGCCGACACGGCGCGACGGACCCTCTCTCCACGAGTTGCGGCACGAGAACCGTGTTCTCAACCTGCCGACCAGCTATGCAATCCAGCAGCATTTGCGCCCCCACCTTGCCAACCTCCGCCCGGGGCTGGCGAAGCGTCGTGAGAGGCGGTTCCACGGCATTCACAATATCCGTGTCATCAAACCCGATAACGGATATGTCATCGGGCACCTGCATTCCGATGCGCCTGAGACCGACGATAGCCTCAGCGGCGAGTCTGTCATTCGTTGCAACGATGGCTGTGGTCGTCCCAAACAGCGCGGCGCGGGCGGTCACGAAATCCCTGGCGCACCCCGGAGCCCCCGTGCATTCCAGCAACAGGTTTTCATCCAGGACCCCTGCGTTCTTCATGGCACGACGGTACCCTTCTGCCTTGGCCGAGTTTGGCGCCAGACGATCCGCCAGGAATGCAATTCGCCGATGCCCCAGACGAAGCAGCAACTGCACGGCCGTCTCGACGGCCATAGCCCTATCGATGACAAGCGATAGCGCTCCCGGCACTGGCCGCTCCACCAACAGAACACACGGCGTCTTATCCGGAACGATCTTCTTCAACTCGCGACCATCTGAGTAGGATTGAAGCAATATCCCTTCCACGCACTTGTACAAGAGGTCATCAATAGCGGCTCTCTCGCGACCAAGCTCCCCCATGGTGTCGCTGAAAAGGATGCCGTAGCCAGCGGCCCGCAACGGATCCACAAGACTTCGCATCTGCAAAGCGTTGATTTCCGAGCCGAAGAGTGAGCCGACAACGCCGACTTGGAAAGAGCGGAGTCTGCGAAGGCTTCGCGCAAAGAAGTGCGGCCGATAGCCGAGCGCCTCAGCCGCCTCGCGGATGGCCGCTCTTGCCGTCTTGGAAGCATAGCAGCTTGCATGATTGTTGAGCACGTGGGATACGGTCGAGACGGCATATCCGCTTCGCTGCGCAACATCACCTAAAGTGGCCATGTCAAGGCATTCCTACCTAACAACGTTCTATAGGCAACGTTATTATATGGGAATCTCACTGCGATGTCAAGAGAATTCGAATGAGACAGGGTTGAAGAAGTAGAACAGCAGCGCCATGGCGTACTCGTCAAAGTGGAGCAGCCGGTTGCGGTGCTCGGCGCAAGGGCGGAGGTCGTCGAAGAGCCCCTGGAGGCGCTTGAAGAGGCCGTGCCCTTGCAGGTCGGCCTCG
>CAYYEE010000220.1:0-7329 GCA_964470775.1 uncultured Planctomycetota bacterium
GGCGGTTTCTGGCGGGATGTGGGCCACAGGTCACTCAGGGAAAAGCATGGCTGACATGAACTCGGTCTGAAACTCGGGGCGCCCGGCGAGCTCGATGTAGCAGGTGACGTTGGAAGCGCGGATGGCTTCCTGGCGGCTGGCGCGGGAGAGGAGGGCCATGCGCGCGCCGGCGCCGGCGGCGTTGCCGACGAACTGGATGCGGTCGGTGGGAAGGTCCGGCAGGAGGCCGATGCGCTTGGCCATGTTGCGGCGGATGAAGTTGCCGAAGGCGCCGGCGAGGAGGACGGTGTGGAGGTCATTGACCGTGGCGCCGAGCTCGGCGAGGAGCATGTTCGTGCCCGCGGCGATGGCGCCTTTGGCGAGCTGGACCTCGCGGACATCGCGCTGGGTGAGCAGAATGGGGCCGCGGATGTCGGTCTCTTCTTCGCGGGCGATGAGGAAGGCGGGGCCGGCTTCGTTGGCGACGATGCGGTCGCGCAGGGCCTGGGGCAGATCGGCGGGGCATTCGCCGGGAGGGACGATGCGGCCGGTGGAATCAACGATGCCGACGCGGAGGAGTTCGGCGACGGCGTCGATGACGGCGGTGCCGCAGAGGCCGCGGGGCTTCTGGCCGCCGATGACGTTGATGCGGACGTCGCCGTCGAGGACGAGTTTGTCGATGGCGCCCGAGGCGGCGCGCATGCCAAAGGCGATGCGGGCGCCTTCAAAGGCCGGGCCGGCGGCGGTGGAGCAGGAAACGAGGCGGTCCTTTGTGCCGGCGACGATTTCGCCGTTGGTGCCGATGTCAATGGCTAGGGTGAGCTTGTCGGCGTCAAGCAGGCCGGTGGCGAGGATGACGCCGACGGTATCGCCGCCGACGAAGCCGGCGATGTTCGGAAGGGTGTGGACGTTGCCGCGAGGGTGGATGTGGATGCCGAGTTCGGCGGCCGGCGTGTCGAGGGCGTCGCGCAGGGCGGCGACGTAGGGGGATTGGGCGACGTAGTCGGGCTGGATGCCGAGGAGGAGGTGGTTCATCGTGGTGTTGCCGGCCACGGTGATCTCGTAGATCGTGGAGGATTCGATGCCGGCCGTGGCGCAGCATTCGTCTATGATTTCGTTGAGGCAGCCGACGATGCGGGACTGGAGCAGCCGGCGCCCGGTCTCGGTGGCGGCGAAGCCGATGCGGGCGATGACGTCGTCTCCGTGGGCGACTTGGGGGTTGGTGCGGGCGGCGACGGCGAGGTCGTCGCCTTTGGTGAGGTCGATCAACATGCCGACGACGGTGGTGGTGCCGATGTCGAAGGCCATGCCGTAGTTGGCGGCGGAGGTGTCGCCGGGTTCAACGGAGAGGATCTCGTCGCCGGCGACGACGGCGGTCACCTCGCCGTTAGCGGCGCGAATCTGGCCGGGCAGTCCGCGGAGGACGGAGAGGGGGATGCGGGCGCCGGGCTGGACGGCTTCGACGAGGCGGTCGCTGTCGGCGCGCTGGTCTTCGAGCGAGGGCTGGGGCAGGCGGACGTGGACCTTGCGGACGTCGGGTTCCAGGTCCACTTCGCGGCCGACGCCGTGGGTGAGGATCTTTTGGTTGTAGAAGCGGGACTCTTTGGGGATCTCGACCACGGTGTCCTGGGTGACGTGCATTTGACACGCGAGACGGACGCCGCGGGCAAGGTCCTCGGCCGAGACAAGGCGGCTGCATTGTTCGGTGGGCGGGGGCGCGCCTTTGGTGACGAGGACGCGGCATTTGCCGCAGGTGCCGTTGCCGCCGCAGGGGGAGGTGATGGTGATGCCGGCTTTGACGGCGGCTTCGCACAAAAGGCTGCCGGCAAGAACGAAGACAGCGCGTCCTTCCGGCTGGAATGTGACTCGAACCGAATCGGGCATGGGTCTGGCCTGCTCTGCTCGTGGGGCGAACCTGGGGCTGAGCCCCGTACAATCTGAGCTATGATAACAGCGGTGGCGGAGGGAGGGCAAGGACCGGAGGCGCCACGGGAGAAGGCGCGTCGCGCGGGATGCCTCGCCAACCTCAGCCAGACAAGCAGGGCGCTGGAAGCTTACTGTGGTGACTACAGCCAGTATGTGCCCTCCAACCATGACTGGGGCGGATGGGTTGTGACGCAGAAGACCAATGACCGCGACAAGCCGACTGTCTTCGACCAGACCTACGAGAACCGGGACGGCGTGGCCGGAACTGGCGACGCAGCGTGGTACAGCGCGAGCGGCCCCGATGGGACGCAGCGGCTTATCCGGACCGGCGAGGTCGCGGAATGGCGTTCGGAGGGGTTCAACCGCTACAGTTCCAGCTGCAACGCGCGTTACTTCTTCCGGACGATCTATCTCGGCTGGCGCCAAGAAGCCGGCATCGCCCAGATGGACCCTGGCAGCCCCGCCCCGGGGAACGGGGTCCCACTGATGGGACCGAATGGACTGGGGTTTTTGATCGCGGGTGGGTACCTGGGCGATGCTCGCGCATTGTTCTGCCCCACGGCGGCAGAGACCATGCCCGGAGGTGGTCTCTTCTATTGGCAGGGCCCCCTGGACTATCCCAATGACGGCGGCGCGAAGCGCCTGTCGCAACTCCAAGCGGCAGGTGGGTTTGGTCATCGGAACATCGCAATGGGCAATTAGACCGTTCAGGGCGGCGGCAACGATGCGATGTGGCGGCCGAGCAACCCATCGTACAAATACGGTTCCCAGTTCAGGGCTGTGCAGTCTTCCTACAACTATCGGAACGTGCCGTCTCTCACGGCGCTTTGCAGTCCGAGAGCGCATCTGGTGGTGGATGGACATCCCCGTCTTGAGATCGCCTACACGAAACCCGCGGTGGTCGCGTTTGCTGGGGCGCCGCCGTTCAAAACCCAGAAGCTGCTGGGGTCGCGAACCGTTGTCACTGATTCGTTCAGCAAAACGACCACGCCTCTCCCCACACCGGGCATGGGGCAGTGGGCTCACCGGGAAGGCTATAACCTGCTTCGAGGCGACGGCAGCGCGGCGTGGTATGGTGATCCACAGAAAACACTCATCTGGTGGCAGGGGGCGGCGAAGAACAACAATGTCAGCGAGGATGACACGTGGGTGACCATGGCTATGACATTGAGCGTCAATGGAATCGTTGAGGGGTTCTATCCGGAAATCGCCAAAACGAGCGCCAACAGCCTGCCAGGGCAGGAGGGCTACATGTACCTGAACGCGCCGGGCAAATCGAGCGTCACGGCGTGGCATCAGTTTGACGCTGCCCAGGGGATTGACTTGCCGTAGCGTCGCCTTGGCGCTGCGGGGGGGCTGCTCTCTCTGCTTGCGCGGGCCATCACTGGAGGAGGGCAATGATCCATCGTTGGCGACCGCGTTGGCGGGTTTTTCTCCGCGCGGCGGCGGTCATTCTTCTTGGCTCATCGCCTCTGGTCGCCGGGCCTAGTCTTGCCCAGAGCGGGGGCGCGGAGAACATTGCGTTTGGTAAGAAGTACATCCTGCGTCCCGCGCCCAACTACCCGCTCACGCAATGCCCGGATGACATGAAACAGCTTACGGACGGCGTGTTCACCAAGGGACATTTCTGGACGCAGAAGTCCACGGTCGGCTGGCAGCATCTTGCGAGAGGGCAGACGGTTGACGTGATCGTGGACTTGGGGAAGGTGGAGCCGATCGGCAAGGTGGGGATCAGTGTCGGGGGGGACGGCGGCGCGGTGAAGTTCCCAAAAGCCATTCACGCGATGGTGAGCATGGACGCGAATGAGTGGTACGTTCTGGGCGAAATCACGGCGCCATACCGCAAGGATATGCGCGGGCACAAGGCTGTTCTTTGCGAGATCACCGCGCGGACCAAGGGGCGTTACGTCCGCTTTCGCGTTACGCCAGACGAGAACCTGCCCAACTTCGTCTTCACCGACGAAGTCGTGGTCTATCGAGGCGATGAGGCGCTGCTGGCAGAGGACTATGCCCCGGGGACCCGGTTTGTCCGCGAGCTCACCCCCGAGCAGAGGAAGCGCCAAGCCGCGTTTCTCCGCAACAAGTATGAGAACATCGCGCTGGGCAAGCCCTATACGCTCCGGCCTGAGCCCAACTATCAGTACACGAAGAACGACCCGCTGAAACACAAGCGGCTCACGGACGGCGAGTACACGGACTCGACGGATGAGAAATACTGGGTTCAGCCGTCCACTGTGGGCTGGTCCGCCGAGGAAGTGGAGATTACGCTGGACTTGGGCGAGCACCGGGCCATCCGCGGGTTCGGCGTCAACACCGTTCACGCGCCGGGGACCGATGTCGTCATGCCAGCGTCCACCGAGGTCTTGGTCAGCGTGGATGGGCGCCGCTTTCACATGGTGGGCGACCTTGTGAAGATGTCCAAGCCGCTGCCGGGCGTCTTCCCCCATGTTGTGCGCTTTGAGACCGGCGACGCAATGACGCACGGGCGCTACGTCAAGTTCATCGTTCACAAAGGCGGGCGGCTGTTCATCTTCATTGACGAGGTCGAGGTCTACCGCGGCGAGGACCCATGGATACTAGAACGGCCGCTCCCCAGCGAGGACGTGCGCGAATACGGCAAGGCGTTGATGGAGAGTCCTTTTAGCGCCGCGGTCAAGGCGCGGCTGGAGAAGGACCTTCGGGATGTTCGAGCCGAGCTGGAGACGAGTCCTCTGGCCGTTGAGGCCAAGCGCCCGCTGCTTTCGGACGTGGAGGGGCTGTTCAAGGAGATTGACGATCTTCCTGAGTATAAGATGACTCCGGACTTCAAGTTCACCTATCCCCTGAACGCCATCCACGCGCGGACCTTTCAGATTCGCGGCAAGCTCCGCACGGCGGAGGACAAGCCGCCGCTGGCTGTGTGGACAAGCAACCCGTGGGATTTCGTCTCGCCCGCTGACGAGCCTAAGGCGGGGACGCCGCCCAGGATTGAGGTCGCGGCCATGCGCGGCGAGACCCGATCCGGCGCGCTCAACCTCACGAACGCCACCGAGCGGGACATCACTGTCAACCTCCGTTTGGAGGGACTGCCCGGGGGGGACAATCCGCCCTGTGTCAAGGTCCGTTGCGTGGAGTGGACCGACACATGGGCCAGGCAGACGATCGGCGCGGCGCTGCCCCTGGCGGCCGGCGGAGGCAGGTCGTTTCTGGTGGACGTGCCGGGGGGCATGATGCGCCAGGTGTGGTTCGAAGTCACGCCTGCCCGCGCCGCGCCGGCCGGGCGGCACGAGGGCGCGGTTGTGGTCAGCGCCTCCGGCCAGCCCCAGACACGCGTGCCCTTCGTTCTTCGTGTGTTTGACCTGGACTTTCCCGAGAAGACCACGCTGAGGCTGGCGGGGTGGGACTACACCGACCGCCCGTCTTCTTCTACTTCGTACGGAGTCACTCACGAAAACGTCGAGGCGTTCATCGCGCACTTGAAGGCCCGCTGCGTGACCGGGACCTGGGCTTCGACGTGGGTCATGCCTCAGGGGACGTTCAACGCGGACGGAATCTATGCCCAAACGCCGGACACCAAGCTGTTTGACGAATGGATCGCGCGCTGGCCGGAAGCGGACGGCTTCTATGTCTACGTCAACGCCACCTTCTGGGAAAACAGGATGGGCGGATCGGCGCCGGGAGAACCCTTGTTCGAGAAGAAGGTGGGCGAGTGGGCGCGCTTCTGGGCGGGCCATGCGCGCAAGCGAGGGGCGCTGGGCCGGCTGTGGATTGTTCCGGTTGACGAGCCTCACGAAAAAGCCTCTCACCTCGACCCGATCTTCTGCGCGTGGAGCCGGGCGATCAAGGCCGCGGAGCCGGAGCTGAAGACCTGGGTGAACCCGTATTACGCCGATCCCTCGAAGATGTCCGCGGAAATGCTGCGGTTGGCGGACGCGGTTTGTCCTCTGTGGGGGCAGATGCTGCGGGCGGACAAGACGCATGAGATGTTCTGGCGCCGTCTCCAACGGACAGGCAAGCGCTTGGAGTTCTATATCATCGCCAACGTGCTGTCCGATCCTTACGCCAATTACCGGCTGCCTGCCTGGTGGGCGTTTGACATGGGGGCGCAGGCCATTTCCTTCTGGGCCTTTGGCAGCGCGGGCGGCGGGGAGGGGGACTCCTGGAACCAGTTTGCGGCGCGTTACACCGCCTATGCGCCGTTGTTCTTGAGGCGCGACTCCGTCACGCCCGGCAAGCACATGGAATCCATTGTCGAGGGCGTGCAGGACTTCGAGTACCTGGTCATGCTGCGCGACCGCGTCAAGGCGCTGGCCGGCGCTGGAGACGGGAGCCCGCTGATCGCCCAGGCGCGGACTCTGCTGGCGGGCGCCGCGCAACGGGTCATCCGCGCCGAGGGCGTTAAGGAACTTGACTGGAAGGCGCCCAAGGACCGATCCCTCGCCGACGCTGTGCGTCTCGAGATCGAGGAGATGCTCGAACGGTTGAAGGGAAAGTGAAAGGCTATGGTTTGCCCCCGGCTCTGGGGGGCGGGCGCCAGTCGGTGCGGGCTTGTTCGAGGATGGTGACGGCTTTGAGGCTGGGGCTGCCGCATTTGGGGCAGGCGCGGCCCTGGGCCATGGCGCCAAAGAGGAAGACGTGGCCGCACTGCTGGCATCGGGCGATGGGGGCGCGGGTCTTGACGCCTTTGCAGACGGGGCAGTCGGGGCTGCTGTTGGCGGGGGCTTTGAAGATGGCGTGGCAGGCGCCGCAGCCGATGATGGCGGGGGGCTGGGTCCAGGGGGCGAGGCGGCCGAACCAGCCGGTGGCCCAGCCGAGGAGGGAGACGAAGATGAGGAAGGCGCCGAGGGCGATGCGCCAGTGTTTGAAAGCGGGCGATCTGGCGAAGCGCAGAATCCAGGGCTCAGCTTTGGCGCGTTCGGCCTCCAATTCGGAGACGAGTCCCTGGCCGAAGCGGGCTTGGCTGAGGGCGATGGCTTTGATCTGCTGGTCGGTGAGGAGGCCCTTTTCGGACATGAGGATGCCGAGGGTGGGGGCTTCGCTGGTTTCACGGAGGAGCCGCATCTGGGTGGCGAGACAGTCGTCGAGCTGCTCCTGGGTGATGAAGCCTTTGCGGACGGCGATGGCGCCGAAGACGCGGTCGCCGGCGCCGGGGCGGTGGATGGCTTGCATGCGGAGGAGGGCTTGGAGTTCGGCGCGGGTGAGATAATTCTCTTGGAGGGCGATGGCGCCGAAGCGGGGGGGGGGCTGGCCTTTTTCCACGGCTTCGCGCTGGCGCTGGAGGCAGGTCTGGATCTGTTCGCGGGTCATCCAGCCGGCGAAGTAGGCCATGCGGCCGAGGCGGTTGTCCTCGATGGAGGGGCCGGGTCCGGTGTCGGCGGGGGTCCAGCCGGGCGCGGCGGTGACGGAGGGGACGGGGGCGAATTTGGCGGAGTGGCACTGGGGCAG
>CAYYEE010000221.1:0-7312 GCA_964470775.1 uncultured Planctomycetota bacterium
GCGCCTCTGGCCGGCGCCGCCGACTGGAAGGAGACCCTCGTGCCTCTGCCCCTTTCCGACGACCCCGCCAAGGGCTGGCGCGTGGAGCCCGCGGGCGGCGTCAGCATCGAGCCTGTCAAGGATTGCTCCCGCCTGCGCGAAACCGGCCCGGGCAAGACCGCCTCTCTTCACCGCCGCCTGTCCCTGGTCGCGCCCGATGGCTCGCGCCATCGTTACCTCCAAGTCGCGATGGGCGAGATCGAGGACATTGACGACGGCCTGACCGTGATCGTCAAGATTGGGAAGACACAAGCGCGCGTGCCTGCCTTTGCCGGCGTCACGACCCTGGACCTGGACGCTCTGCCAGGCGCAGCCCAGGCCAAAACCGTGGATGTTTCCCTCGAAGTTGCGGGCAAGCCCGGCGCCGCGCCGGGCGGATGGATGGACCTCAAGGACGTGCGCCTCTGCGCCGCGCCAGCCGAGGGGCTCACCTTCGAACTGGCCAAGGCCAAGACGCCGGGACTGGCCTGCGTGGGGGGCGCATTGCGTCTGCGCTTTGCCGGAGCGGCCGTGGCCGGCGAGCCCATGCGCGTCCGTTTCTACACCTCGCCCGGCATGGTCCCCTATCGCTTCTCCAAGGACGAGGTCGTCCTGGCGCCGGGCAAAGACGGCGCCCTGGCCGCCGAGACCGCCATCACCGCCGACGCGTGGTCTCTGGCATCCGAACCCGCCGCGCCGCGCGGCGCCGTGCTGGCCGCCGTGCGTTCGGCCAGCGGCGACCACTACGCGCCTGCCCTGTTCGCCTTTGACATCAAGACCCCCAACGCTCCGCCGAGAGCCGTCCTCGACGCCAAGACGCCGCTGGCCCGCGAATACCGCATGTTGTGGATGGAACGCACCCAGGGCGAAAACCTCGCCCTCGGCAAGCCGGTCCGCTTTTCCGCCGCGCCGGACTACCGCCTCACTGTCAAAGGCGGCACGGACGAAAAGGACCTTGTGGACGGCAAGCTGTCCTCACGGCTCGACGACCGCATCTGGTTCGCCGCCGACGCTGTGGGCTGGTACATGCACCCCACCACCACCTACAACATCCTCATTGACCTGGGCCAGGTCCAGCCCGTGGACCGCGTCGTGGGCCGGTTCCTGGGCGGCCGGGCCGGACTGGCCTTCCCCAAGAGTTTCCGGGCTGTCGTCAGCGAAGACGGCAAGACCTTCTACGCCGTCTCATCTCTCGAAAAACTCCAGCCCGGCGAAAAGGACCAGAGCGACTGGAAGTCCTTCTACTTCCTTCCCGAAGACGGCGTGGCCTATGTCTATCCGTTCCTTCTGCCCGTCAGAACCAAGGCCCGCTATGTCGGCCTCTCCGTCACCGGCGCGAGCGGCGCCGTGTTCAGCGACGAGATCGCGGTCATCAAAGGCGCCTTTGACCCGGCCGCGGCCTCCTATGCGGGCCTCGAACAGGTCTCCTTCGTCACCGACGGCGTCATCTTCCGCCCCGCCAAGACGCCCCTCGCCATCACCACCAACATCAACACCCCCAACTTCTTCTTCGTCAGCGACTGCCGCCAAGCCCAGGACGCCAAGAAGCCCGTCACCTGCGTCATTGAGCTGCCCGCCGAGATCGAGACGCTCTCGCCGGCCGTCTCTGGCACGTTCACCTCCGAGGCGTTCGAACGAGACGGCCGCGCCTGGAAGCGCCTGCGTCTGGCCGCGGGCGCATCCGTCGCCAAGCTCAAAATGCCCCCCTTCTACTTCCAGATCGCCAAAGGCGCCTCTCTCCCCAAAGACGCCAGAGCCGTGTTCTACGCCGAGTGCGAAGGCGTGGCGCCCAACCGCTTCGAAACACCCATCGCCGCCGTCGCCGTCCCCGTGGTCCCGCCTCTCAAGCGCCTTCACGTCAGCCTGGCCTGGACCCACGAAGGCCAGATGATCGGCTGGCCGGGCTTCTGGGACGCCTGGCCCGCGTTGGGCTTCAACGCCGTCTCCTGCTTCCCCCGCTACTGGAAGGACGGCAAGCCTTCCCCGGAGGTCCAGGCGTTCTTCGATGACGCGCGCCGCCGCGGTTGCAAGCTCATCTACAACGAGTCGCCCTTCCATGTCATGGAGGGCAAGCACAAGAAGGAAAAGGAACTCTACTCCCAGTTCAAGGACGGAACGACGGGCTCGCTCTGCCCCTCCTATCGCGGCAAGTTCTACCAGGAGGAGATTCGGCGCGTGGCCGATTGTTTCGCGGCCAGCAACGCCGATTTCGTCTTCTACGACATTGAGTGCTGGTACAACGGCGCCCGCGAAGCCAGCCGCTGCCAGGTCTGCTCCGATAGACAGAAGGCCAGCGGCAAGCCCATGGCCGACTACCTCGCCACCCTGGGGCCGGAAATGTGGCGCGACATGCGCAACGCCATCGCCGCCAAAGCCAAGGTCATGGGCCGTCCCATGCCTGTCATCGGCTCCTACAACAACCACGCCGCCGCCGAGCCCCACCACATGGTCATGGACTTCAAGGCCGCGTGGCCCCAGTGGCTCGACCAGTCGCAGCCCAGCCTCTACGTGCGCGGCGACGCGCGCCTCGTCCACAAGAGCATCAGGACCAACTACGCCTTTCTCAAGAAGCGCGCCACCTTGCCCTGGCTCAGCGCCGGAACCTATGGCGAGTTCGAGCCCCGCCTGCTGGAGCACATGATCCTCGAAGCCCTCGTTAACGGCGCTTGTGGCTTCACCTACTACAAGTTCGACGACTTCGACACGCCCATGGACTTCTACTACCAAGCCAAGGCCCTGGCGCAGATCGCGCCTTGCGAAGACCTGGTCATGGACAGCGCGCCCTGCGAAGTGAAAGCGGACAACGACAAGTTGTGGTATTCTGCTTGCCGGAAAGGCGGCGAAATGCTCATCCTTGTGGGCAACTACGACCGCGCGCCCAACGGCAAGGCCACGATCGCCCTGCCGTTCGCCAAGGTCGCGGCGATCCGCGACCTGCGCGCGGCCAAGACCCTGCCCGCCGCCGCGGCGCTGAGCGTGGACGTGGCCCCCAGCGACATCGCGCTGTTCTACGTAAAAGGTGACTGATGCCGATGAAGATGGACTTCGACGCCCCGGAAGCCAACGGTTCGCCGGCCACGCTGGCCGTCCCCGGCCTCGTCTGGCGCGCCGTCGGCGCCTGGTCGCTCACCAACCGCGGCCGCTCCAGGCCAGGGACTACGCCGAAGCTGGGCCTGTCGCACCAACTCATCGTCCGCCGGCTCTCGGCCCGATGCGTCGAGTTCCGCCAGCGCATCGAGAACCGCGGCGCCGAGCCGCTCAAGGTCTCCGAGCTATCCTTCCTCGAAGGCCCGCTGGCGCTCGAAGGCCGCGCGTGGCAGGTCATGCACAGCGAGCTTTTCAAGTGCGACCGCTACTTCCAGCGCTACAACTACTACACGGGCGGGCTCTTTGGCCCTTTGCCCGGAACGGAAGGACAGTTCGGCCTTTCCGAGGACACGCCCTTCCCCGGCGTCTTCTTCACCCACCCCGAACGCGGCGCCCTGCTCATCGCGGTTCTGAGCCAGGACCGCTTCAAGCCGCTCTTCGACCTCTCATCCAAAGGAAGCCGAGTCCACCTGGCCCTGCGCGAGGCGTTCACCGGCGTGCCTTATGTCACGGCCGCGCCGGGCGCCGCGGTGGAAGGGGAGCAGTGGGTCGCGCTGTTCAACCCTGGCAACGTCGCCGACGTGTTGGACGACTACTACCGCCTCCTCGATCGCCGCGTGCGCTTCTGGGGCAGGGAGTCCATCCTCCGCGAGTCTCTCGTCTGGGGCACGTGGAACTACAACTACCGCCCGCGCGGACACGCGGACGTCACCCACGACCACGTCGTCGCCAACGCGCGCGCGCTGACCCGGACGTTCAAAGACCGCCCCTGCTTCGTCATGATTGACGACGGCTACCAGGCCGGCAAATCGCGCCACCGCAAAGGCGAACCCCACGTCTTCACCGGCTTCGACATCTTCCACTCCGGCGTCAAGACCCCGCACGACTCCAAGCTCTTCCCCCACGGCATGAAAAAGACCGCCCAGGACATCGCCGCCGCTGGCGCGCTGCCTGCCATTTGGACCACGCCCATTGTGAAGCGCAGCTCATCTCTGCTGGCCGAGCGCCCCGATTGGCGTCTCAAGCTCGAAGGCGGCCGGCAGTGGGCCGGCGAGATCGAGTACCTCGACTACTCCCTGTCCGAAGTCCGCGATTATGTCCGCAAGGTCTGGGACGTCATCTTCAACCAGTGGGGCTATGTCGGCGTCAAGCTCGATTTTTGGACCATGGCCTTCGAGCCGCCGCAGGTCCGCTATCGCAACCGCGACCGCACCGCCATCGAGCTGCGCAACCAGTTCTGGCAGGACGCCCGCGACGCCTTGCCCACCGGCGGCTATCTTCTCACCTGCTGCGCCGTCAACGGCGGCAACCCCTTCCTCGGCCGCCACGCCGACGCCTCGCGCATGGGCCTCGACATGGGCGACGGAACATGGAACGACATGCATCGCGCCGCGGCCTGGCTCAGCGTGGTCGCCATGTTCTACCGGGGCAGCGCTCTGCTGGGCGATCCTGACACGATCGGCTGGTGTCCCCAGTGCAAACCCGGCGAGAACAAGCTTTGGGCCAGCATGGCCCTGGCCACCGGCGGCATGTGCGAAATCGGCGGCGACCTGGCTAACGCCGGGGCGCAGGAGCGCGACTTCCTCGCTCGCGTCAGCTCCATCTTCCGCCCAGCCCTCAAGTTCACTCCGTCCTTCCTCAAGGCAGGTCTCGGCGAACTGCCTGTCGCCCAGTGCGTCGTCGAGCGCGAGGACGGCGTCCACGAGGTCTGCATGAACTGGAACAGCTTCTCTCGCGAGTTCTGTCTCGGCAAAGGCGGCACAGACCTCTGGACCGGTCAGCGCCTCTCCGGACGGGTCCGCGTCGCCGCCCGCGATGCCATTTGGGTCAAGCGGTGACGTCTGCCCGGCGATCCGGCGCGGGCCTGTCGCTTCCGCTGACCTTGTTGTCCCTGATGTCCTTCGCCGCCCAAGGAACAAGACATGGAACGCTACATCGCAATTGACAACGTGTGCGCCTGGCCCAATTTGACCAAGATGCCCGACGGAGAGGTCGTCGCCACCATCTTCAACCAGCCCTGTCATGGCCGCTGGGAAGGCGATGTCGAGTGCTGGGCCAGCAAGGACGGTCGCTTCTGGCGGAAGCGCGGCGTGCCCGCGCCCCACGAGCCCGGAACCGTGCGCATGAACGTCGCGGCCGGCCTGGCCGCCAACGGCGACCTCGTGGTCATCGCCTCTGGCTGGCATGGCGGCCAGATGCGCGAGGGCATCCTCCAAGCGTGGGTCTGCCGCTCCACGGACAGCGGCCGCACATGGCAGCGCGCCGAGACCTTTCCCGTGCCCGAGGGCATGGGCCACGTCGTGCCGTTCGGCGACATTATCGTCCTGCCCGATGGCGCCTTGGGCGTGTGCGGTTACGGTTCGTTTGCACTTGGCCAAGGCCCCCACGCCTCCTTCTTCTACAAGAGCCGCGACGACGGCCGGACGTGGGCTGTCGAGGGCCGCATCGCCGAAGGCGTCAACGAAACCACGCCCCTGTGTCCAGACGGCAAGCGCATCTTGGCCGCCGCCCGCTCGCAGGCCCTCTCTCAATACGTGTCCGACGATCTTGGCGCGACCTGGCGCCTGGATCAGCAACTCACGGGCATCGGCTGTTTCCCCGGGCAGATGATCAAGCTCAGCGACGGCCGCTGTCTCCTGGTCCACGGCATCCGCACCCGCGGCTTCTATGGCGTGGGCGCGCTGATCAGCCCCGACAGCGGCGCGCGATGGGAAGCGGCCATGACCCTTGTGGACCTCCCCGAAGCCGTGGACGGCGGCTACCCCGCCAGCGTTGAGCTCGACGACGGACAAATCCTCACCGCCTACTACGCCAGCGGCGTGCCCTATCACCAGCGCTACCACATGGGCGTGGTCCTCTGGAGCATCGAGGAGCAGGCCAGAGCCAACCGCCCGCCCGAGAACAACCCCATCCACGGCGGCGCGTTCAAGCGCCGCGAGACCGGCCCCAAGAAGGGCGAGGACCAGTAACCCGCCGCCCAGACTCTTGCCTTCCGGCCGTTGCCCCTTTCGTTCGCTTGGCGCCTTGTGCCCGTTCTCCTCCGTGTGGCGCGGCCCGCCGCTTTCCTCTATAATGACGCGCCATTCACCTTTTGCAAGGAGGCCTGTCGCATGAAGCTCAAGTTCGCCTTTGCCGGATTCCGCCACGGCCATATCTACGGCCTGTACGAATGGGCGCGCACGTCTCCCGAAGCCGAAATCGTCGCCGCCGCCGAAGACAACGAGGCCACCCGCAAGAGCCTGGCCGGCGCTGGCAAGGTCACCCTCACCCACGCCAGCGTGCGGAAGATGCTTGACGAAGTGAAGTGCGACGTCGTAGCCGTGGGCGACTACTACGGCGCGCGCGGGGGCATCGAGATCATGGCCCTGGAGCGCGGCCGCCACGTCATCAGCGACAAGCCCCTCTGCACGGACCTGGCCGAGCTCGACCGCATCGAGTCGCTCTCGCGCTCCAAAGGCCTCAAGGTCGGCATGATGCTCGACATGCGCGACCGCGGCAATATGGCCGGCCTGCGCAAGCTCGTTCACGACGGCGTCCTTGGCCCCATCCACGCCGTTTTCTTCGGCGGCCAGCACCCTCTCATGCTCGGCTCGCGGCCTGGCTGGTACTTCGAGCCCGGCAAGCACGGCGGCACGATCAACGACATCGCCATCCACGCCTTCGACGCCATCCCCTGGATCACCGGCATGTCTTTCCACAGCATCGTGGCCGCCCGTTGCTGGAACGCCTTCGCCCCCCAGGTTCCCCACTTCAAGGACGGCGGCCAGCTCATGATGACCCTGTCCAACGGCGCCGGCGTCATGGGCGACGTCTCCTACTTCGCGCCCGACAGCATGGGCTACACCTTCCCCCTCTATTGGCGCATCACGTTGTGGGGCCGCAACGGCGTGGCCGAAGTGTGCAGCAAGAACGAAGGCGTCTCCGTCGGCCTCAACGGCGAAAAGGAGATGCGCGTGGTCCAGACCCCGGCCAACGACCCCAACGGCTACGCCAGGGCCTTCGCCGCCGACGTCGCCGGCAAGCCCATCCCCGGCGCCCTGGACACCCCCACCGTCCTGCGCGCCTCCCGCGTCGCCCTCATGGCCCAGCGCGCCGCTGACCAGGGACAGACCCACGTCAAGCTTTGAGACAGCCTCTTCCTCATGGGACCTCTCAGCCTGTTGAAAATGTCGCGTCTGTTCCGGGGACACGTTGCGATCCCGCCGTT
>CAYYEE010000222.1:0-7308 GCA_964470775.1 uncultured Planctomycetota bacterium
CGTCCACGCCAGCCGCCAGCGCGGGCGAGCCGTCGGGGGGGAAGCCGGCGGGGCCTGTTGAGCCAAAGGCGCGCGCGGTGGCGGCGCTGGGCGTCATGCAGAAGGCGGCGGAGGCGATGCTGTCGGGCGGTTCCTATGAGATTCAGCTGGCCGGGGTGACGCCGGCGTGGCGGGTGGTGGAGGCGGGATGGTGGGACAAGGACCGGCCGGCGGCGCCGGTGGCCGGTCGGGCGGAGGGGGGGGAGTTCCACATCGAGGGGCCGCACGCCGTGGAGCCGGGGGCGATTCTGTACGCGGCGATCGCCGCGGCCAAGGGGGGAGTGGTGATCCGCAAGGGCGGCGTGGCCAACGCGGACCAGGCGGCGCGCTGCGTCAAAGAGATCGCGTGGCTGAAGCTCAAAGGGCCGGGGGAGGACGGCCGGGAGATCCTTGTTCTGGCCAAGCCCGCGCCCCAGGCCAAGCTGCAGCTTTCGGTGCGGCGGATCGGAGGGAGCGACGGCCGCGACCGGTTCGTGTGCGAGGGGTACGGGGAGCTGCCGGAGGTTTTTGCGGGTATTGAGAAGAGCCTGCGGGCTGCTTGGATCAAGGGGGAGGGCGTCGAGGCGCGCGTCGTGGCCGCCGAGCGGGGGCTGGCGCTGCGGCTGAAAACCGGCCCCGCGTCGCGCAGGGAGGAGGCGGTAACCCAGGCGGTGGAGCTGGCCCGGCAAGCGGCGCGGGTGATGCTGGACAGCGTGTGCGTGGCGTCGTTTGAGGTGGCGCCGCCGCCCTTGGCGCGGCGGGACGGCTGGCCTGAGTAACGGAGAGGCGGCGGGTGGCGGGAGACAAGGAGCTTGCGGGCCGAATTCGCGAACTGATGGCGGCCGGGGTTCAGGCGTCGAGCCAGGAGGCGCGCGACGTGGCGGAGCAGTACGCCCAGCGCTGCGCCGAAGTCAACGACATTCTGCGGCAATGCGCGGCGTATCTGGACCATTCGATGCGGACGGAGGCGATCCATCTGGCGGAAACGGCGCCGCCGGTGCTGGAGGCGGCGGCGGCGCTGGATTTTCCAGGGGTGGAGGCGTGGCGCGAGGCGTGCCGGCGCGCGGGCGCGGCCACGCCGGCCGCCATCGCGGCGGACATCGTGGCGCGGCTGAACCGGGCGTACATGGAGGAGGAGTCGCTGTCGAGCCTGCTGGCGCGTTACCGGTCCGTGGCGCGGAGGGGGCCGTTGACGCAGAGGATCAGCCTGCTGCGCCGCGTGGCGCGGATGGACCCGGAGAACGCGAACTGGAAGCAGGACCTGGCGGCGCTGGAGCGGGCGAGGCTGAAGGAGCTGGCGGCGGACGCGCCTCGAGTGATCGAGGGGACGGACATGGAGGCGCTGACGCTGCTGGCCAGGGAGCTGGGCAGCGAGGAGTGGCTGGAGCGGCCGGACCCGGCGCTGCTCGCGCGCGTGGAGAACCGCATCCGCGAGATGCGCGACGCGGAGGCCCGGCGCAAGGCCGAAGCGCTGGCGGCGGAGGCGTGGGCGGCGTATGGGGCGCTGGACCTGGATCGCGTGGGGTCGGCGCTGAGGCGCTGGCAGGGGCTGGCGGAGCGGGAGCGCGTGGCGCCGCCGGCGGCGGCCGCGCAGATCGACGAGGTCCGGGCCTGGCATGACGCGCAACTCGCCAAGCTGGATGATGAGCGGGCGTTCGCGGAGGCGCAGCGCAGGCTGGCGGCGGCGCTGGACCGCGGGGCGCGGCGGGCCGAGCTGGAGCGGCTGGCCTATGAGGTGAACCGCTTTCGCCGCGATCTGCCCGAGGACCTTCGGCGGCGCGCGCAGAGGGCGCTGGACAACGCGAGCCTGTCCGAGGCGCGCGAGTTCCGGCTCAAGGTGATCGGGGTGGTGATCCTGGCTTTGGCTGTGGCCGGACCGGTGGTGGCGGTGCTGGCGGCCAAGCTTTCGGCGCTGGAGCGGCAGCGGTGGGAGCGGCAGGTGGAGGAGGCGGTGAAGGCGGCGGACTTCGAGAAGGCGGCGAAGCTGCTGGCGGAGATGGCGCGGCAGAAGCCGGACCTGTTGCGCGAGCCGGAGTTCCAGGAGCGGGCGGCGCGGCTGGAGCAGGAGCGGGCGGCCGCGGCGCGAAATCGGGAGACGTTTTCGGGGGTCATGGCGCAGTTGCGCGCGGTTCGGGAGGCGGGTTTTCCGCCGGACGCGGCGTCGGACAGGCTGGAGGAGATGGCGGCGAGGACGGCCGCCGCGGAATCCGAGAAGCTGCAGCTTGAGGAGTGGCGGATCGCCAAGAGGACGGCGGAGGCGGAGCGGCGCGAGAAGGCGGACCAGGCGTTCTCGGAACGGCTGGAAGGGGTGATCCAGGCGCTGAGCCGCGTGAACGCGATGGAGCCTGGGGCGGACCCCAAGGCGTATGAGGCGGCGCTGAACGCGGCCACACAGCTGGCGGAGGCGGCCAGGGGGGTGAGCGGCGTGTCGGCGGCGCTGTTGAAGTCGCTGGCCCAAGTGGAGACGCAGTTGAAGGACGCGGCCCAGCGCCTGGCGCAGGCCCGGAAGCGGAACGCGGAAAGGGACGACCTGCTGGCGCGGATGGCCGCGGCGCCGCCGGATTTGGTTTTGTGCGAACGCTTGGGGAGGGAGTTCCTGGAGCGGTTCAGCGACGACGCGGAGGCGGGGCGTGTGCGGCGGATTGTGAAAGACTGCGCTCTGGGGCGCGACCTGGAGCGGGGGCTGAAGTGGAAGGCCGCGCCTGAGGGCGGCATGGAGGAGGAGGCCAAGGCGTTTCTGGCGGGCGAGGAGTCGCGGACTAGTTTGTGGCGGGGTCCGCTGGAGCGCGTGGCGGCGATGGGGGCGTCGGCGCGCAAGGCGCCGGAGGCGCTGGCGGCGCTGGCGAAGTTGCGCGACGCGTGGCCGCCGGCCAAGGGCTTCAGCTTCAGCGCCACGGACCGCAGGACCGGCGAGAAGCGGCGCTACTACTTCCAGCAGCCCTTTCAGACGCAGGCGGGCCGGGACGGGGCGGAAACGTTCAACGTCTATGGGGTGCAGGTCATCGGCAAGGGGCATGAGGCCAAGCTGAAGTGGTTCTCCGCCAGAGATTATGAGATGGACCTGAAGCCGGACTTGGAGGACAACCTGGCGCCGCAGGCGCGGTTTGTGCAACGGTTGTTGGAGCGCGCGGGAGCGGTGAAGCCGTGGGACCTGGAGGTGGAACTGCTGGCCGAAGCGGAGGCGCTGAGGTCGGGCACGGACGTGGACCCGGTGGTCAAGGCGTTTTTGATCCGCACGCTGTTGGAGAACGTGAAGGCGCTGACGTTTGAGAACGGGGCGCTGGCCGACCAGGCGCTGAAGCAGATCGCGGACGCGAACACGAACGTGTTCTGGATGGACCCGGAGCCGGACGCGGCGACGACGGCGGCGCGGCGCAAGATCGAGCGGATTCTGGAGTCGTTGAGCGGCGTGCCTACCATGGCGGCGGTGTCGCGCTTGCGGCAGCGGATGCACGAGGAGGTCTTTGCGCGCAAGGCGAAGTGCGTGGGCGCGGTGGGGGGCGGGGGGCTGGAGTTTCGCGGGGCGAGGCCAGTGGAGGCGTGGATTCTGGAGACGGACGCCAAGGGCGTGGCGCGGCCGCGCATCGTGATGACGGATGGCGGCGCGGCGGCGGGCGTGGAGAAGCTGCTATACGCCGGGCAGCCGGTGTTCGCGCCTTCGGATGGGCGGCTTTCTCCGGAGGTGGCGGCGGGTCTGGCCCAGGGGATGGCCGCGGACGCGCTGCGGCTGGGGGAGTCGGTGTCGTGGCCGGAGATATGGCCTTTGGAGGCGCGCGTGTTGAAACCCGGAGGAGGCCGGTAGATGGGTGAGGAAGGCTTTTTTATCCGGTGGCGCGGCCAGTTGAAGGGGCCCTTTGGGATGGAGGCGCTGAGGCGGATGGCGGCGGCTGGGGAGATCAGCCGCTTGCACGACGTTTCGGCCGACCGGCGGAACTGGACGCAGGCGGGGCAGATGGCGGGCGTGTTTCCTTCGTCCGGGCCGGCCTTGGCGCCCGCGGGTGCGGCGCCGGAGGGGGATTGGAAGCTGGGCGCTCCGGCGGGCGAGCCGGGGTCCCCGGCCGAACGTGTGATTGAGACGGCGGCGCAATGGTACACGGAGCGGGGGGGGCAGGTGGAAGGCCCCAAGGCGACGGCCGAGGTGATTCAGCTCATCCGCGACGGGATGCTGGGGCCGGCGGACCGGGTGAGCTCCACAAAGAACCCCGAGCGGTGGGACTATATCCGCGACACGCCGGAGCTGTCGGGCGCGGCGGGGATTGACCGGCCGCCGCCGGGCGCGGGGACCGGAGGCTTGGCGCTGGAAGGGGCGGACCTGGCGGCGAAGTCGCTGGGCCGCGAGCGCAAGGTGGCGGGGTTCCTGGGGACGGTCTGGGGGGCGGCGTGCATTGGAGCGGCGTTCTGGCTGCGGTTCGGCTCGATAGAGGCGCCGGTGTGGCTGCCGCTGGTGGCGGGGCTGGCTGGGTCGGTGTTCCTCGTGTTGGGCGTGTTGACGGTCGTGACGGCTGGCCGGGACTTTTCAGACCAGGAGCGGAGACTATGACAGGGGAACTGGCGGCGCCGGCGCTGCATTGGGAGCGGCGCGATTTCGAGCGGCGGCTGGGCTTCAAAGGCGCCAAGTACACAGGCACGAATCCAGCCCTCACGTTTTCCCTGGGCGCGCTGTTGACCTTGGCGTTTCTGGTGGCGCTGGTTCCTTTCATGCGGACCTACGTGGGGGAGCTCTTTTTTGCGCGCAGCTCGCTGTGGGTGCAGTGGACCATTGCGTTCCTGACCTCGTGGAGCCTGGCGATCTTGTTCGTCAAATGGCGCAAGCTGAGCTTGCAGGCCGAGGCGCTGCGGTTCAGCATGGCGCCGGCGGAGGCGGATTACGTGCTTTCGCCGCTGACGGCGGACGACATCCTGACGCGCATCCGCGACCTGGCCGACGACCCGTCGCGGTTCCTGCTGCTCAACCGGATCGAGCGGTGCTTGTCGAACCTGAAGAACCTGGGGCGGGTGGCGGACGTGGACGACATTCTGCGTTCGCAGGCGGATAACGACGAGAACTACACGGAGGCGACGTACACGCTGGTGCGGGGTTTTGTGTGGGCGATTCCGGTGTTCGGCTTCATCGGCACGGTGGTGGGGCTGTCGCAGGCCATCGGCGGATTCGGCGAGGTGCTGGCCAAGGGGGCGGACCTGGCGCAGTTGCGCGAGTCGCTGCAGAGCGTGACGGGGGGGCTGGCCGTGGCTTTCGAGACGACGCTGATCGGGCTGGTGGCGGCGGTGGGCATCCAGTTGCTGCTGACGGCGGTGAAGAAGAAGGAAGAGGACTTTCTGGACGAGTGCCGGGAGTACTGCCACCGCCACATCGTGAGCCGGCTGCGCATTGCGCCGATGGCGGAGGGACCGGCGGAGGGAGCGCGGTGAGAAGCCGGCGCGGCGGGGACTCGGCGCCGCTGTCGCTGTTTTCGTTTCAGGACATCATCACCACGGTGAGCGGGATCATGCTGCTGGTGATGCTGATGCTGGCGCTGGAGGTGGTGGCGCGGCCCGCGGGCAAGCCGGCGCCGGCGGCCCTGCCCAAGGCCGCGACTTCGGCCGAGGAGGTGGAGCGGCTGCGGCAGGAGATCGCCCAGGCCAGGCGCGAGGTGGAACAAGCCGCGAAGCTGAACCTGGACGACGCGCCGGCCAAGGTGGCGCGCTTGGAGCAGGAAATGGCCAAAACGCGGGAAAGGACGGCGCAACTGAACGCGGCGGCGGAGGCCAGCCGCCAGCGCGCGGAGGCGGCGGCGCGCGCGGCGGCGCAGGCGCGGCAGGAGGAAGAGCGGCTTAAGGCGGAACTGGAAGGGCTGCGCAAACGGCTGGACGAGCAGGAGGCGCAGAACCGCGTCCATTACACCTTTGCCAGGGAGACGAACAAGACGCCGGTGCTGGTGGAATGCTCGGCGTCGGGCATCGCGGTGAGGGTGGCGGGCAAGACGCCGCAGGTGGTGTCGTTCGTGGACGCGTCGAGCCCGCACTACCAGTCGTCGCTGAGGCGCTTCCAGGCGTGGGCGCGGGGCCGCAGCCCGGCGCGGGAGGCGTTTATCGTGCTGGTGAAGCCGAGCGCGGCGGGCTATGCGCAGGAGGTGATCGATGCGCTGAAGCAGAGCGGCTTTGACGTGGGGCACGAGCCGCTGGAAGAGGACCGGACCGCGATCGGGGCGGAGGGGGCCAGGCCATGAGGCGCGGGGTTTCCACCTTTGACGTGAGCAGTCTGGAGCTTTTGCTGGACACGATGTGCAACGCGTTCGGGGGGGTGATGTTTCTGGCCATGCTGCTGGCCATTCTGACGCAGTTCGCGGAGGCGCCTTCGGCGGCGACGGAGGAGGCGCGCCTGCGCGAGCAGGCGGCGCTGGGCCAGCAGGCGGCGCAATTGCGGGAGGAGCTGGCCAAGGCGCGCGCGCAGGCGGCCGCGGCGGCGCGGCTGCATCCTCACCGGGCCATGGCTTCGCTGCTGGAGACCCGGACCCGCCAGAGCGAGGCGGCGGCGGAGGAGCTGGCCAGGGCGGAGGCCAGGGCCGCGGTGGCGGGCCAGCAGGCGGCGGAGGCGGAGGCGGCCCGGGCGGCGGCGGAGAAGCGCGTGGAGCAGGCCAAGGGCCAGGTGCGCGACGCGCTGGGCGCCATGAAGGACCAGCGCGCGGATGCGACGCGGCAGATTCGCATGCCGCAGATCCGCCGGCTGGCCAAGTCGCCTTTCTGGATGATCGTGAAGTGGAACCGGCTGTACATGCTGCACCAGCCCAGCCGGTTCTCCTTTATCGGCGCGGCCAATGAGCGCGACGTGCGGCAGACACGCTATGAGGACTATGCGGATTATGAGCCGCTGCGAGACCGCGGGGTGGACCTGAGCGGGCCATGGCAACAGTCGCCGGAGGTGGCGAGCCTTTTGAGCGGCGTGGCCAAGGAGCGGCAGGTGCTCTACTTCGCGGTCTACCCGGATTCGTTCACCACGTTTCGGGCGGTTCGTGATTTCCTGGTGGACAAGGGATATGATTACTACTGGGTGATGAGGCCGTCCGATGAGGAGAAGCTGCGTCTGGAGTTCGTGACCGACCGGATGTTCGACGGGATGTGACCTATGGAACGACGGGTGGACCGGCGGGTGGCGGCGACGATTCTCGTGATCGCGGTGGCGGCGGTGATCGTGGCGCTGCTGTGGCCGCCATGTTCGAGCAAGGGACGGGCGGGGCATGGGGGCGGAGGGGGCGAGAGGACGGGCGGCAAGGAGGAGAAGGGCGCCGGCGGCGGCCAGGACGCGGGCGCGGG
>CAYYEE010000223.1:0-7307 GCA_964470775.1 uncultured Planctomycetota bacterium
CCCCATCAACATCGGCGAGGCCGCCGGCCTGGTCGTCGCCGGCGTGGGCACGGGCCTGTGCGGCGTGGCGCTGGCCTACAGCCTGCCGCACCTGCCCTGGCTGGGCCGGCATATCGACCGGCGCGACCATGCGGCGGCGGCGCAGGTCTCGCCGGTTTGAGGATCGAGTTCGATGGGGGCGCCTTTGCACGGGGCGTAGAGGAGGACGCGGGCGTTGGGGAAGGCGGCGTCGCGCTCGCGAACGGGGACGTCAACGCGGGAGCCGCGCTTTCCGCGGGCGAAGTCGTAGCCGGTGTTGCAGACGAACAGGTAGAAGGCGTCGTCGTCCTCCTGCAGGAGATGGAGGACCGGGCCGATCTCGTCTCCGTTCTCGTCGAGGATGGAGACGCGCCGGCAAGCGGCCTCGACCGCGTCGGCCAGGGCTTTGCCCTTGGCCGGAGCCTTGACGCAGATGCGGGCGGTGTCGGCCGCGGCGATAGAGGGCCGGGCGTCCACATGCTGGGGCGGTTCCCCGGCGAAGACGACCAGGCCGCCCACGGCTTTGAAGGTCTGGAGAAGGCGCAGGGTGGATTTGCGTATGGTGAGCAGGGGCGGGACGATGACGGCGCGGTAGGAGGCGCGCCCCACGATGAGGCGGGGCAGGCCGCCGCTTTTGCTGACTTTGCCGTGGCGGGCGAGAATGTCTTCGTCACCGTAGTCGAAGTCGAGGTTGCGGCTGAGGAGGGTATCGCGGAGGTCTCCCAGGGTCTCGTCGTATTCTTTGGCCTCGGCCGCGGCGCAAGCGCCCTTCTTGCAGCAGCCAGGCGCTTTCGATGGGGTGGATGACGAGCAGGTCGCGGACTTCGCGGCCGCGTGTCATGGCGGCGTGGACGCGGGCGAAGTAGTCCTCGACGTGGGCGTAGCTCTGCCACCACGGGGAGTGATAGAAGATGCCGGCGGGGTAGTCGCGCTTGGCTTCGGCCAGCATGGTATACCAGGCCAGGTGCTGGCAGCGGAGGTTGATGCCCAAGGCCACTTGCCAGTCGCCGATGGCCTTGTGGCCGGCGAAGGGGAAGTCCCACCCCGTGCAGCCGTAGGTCTCGGTGAGCCGCCACTTGCGGCCGAACTGGCGGGCGACGGAGGAGACCTGCTTGGCGGTGTCGTACTCGCGGCGGTGTTCGGTGAGGATGTCCATGCCCGGAACCTGCATGTACTCGTAGAAGCGCATGCCGCTGCCGCAGACGCGCGTCTGGCTGGAGAGCGTCTCTTCGGCAAGAACGTGGCCGGTGAAGGCGATGCCGTTCTTCTGGCACCATTCGCCGATTTGCTTGGCGAAGGCTTCGACGAAGAGGTGGGTGATCACGTCGTGGTAGTCGTAGCGGGCGGGGGCGACGGCGCGGCCGTCCACGTCGAAGAAGATTTCGACGAGGTGATCGAGTATGTTGTAGCCGTAGCGCTGGCGGAAGACTTCGGGCAGGCGCGAAGTCCAGGGCGCGCGGAGGCGGTCGTTGTCCGACATGATGAAGCGGCCGTAGTTGGGCTCGTCGGTGAAGATGCCTGGGATGAGGCGGCCGAAGTCGTCGCCGAAGCGCTTGCGGTAGGCTTCGTGCGTGACCTTGATGAATTCGCGGACGGCCTCGGGGCTCATGGTGTCCAGATAGGTGTAACCGTTGTACCAACTGCTGGGGGGATCGGGTTCGACGGTGAAGGCGAGAATGCTCTCGCCGCTGGCGAGGCGCGGGGTTTCCGGTCGGGCCAGGGGGCGGACGGCCGTGGCCGTGGCGCCTTGGACGCGGGCGGCAAAGGCGGCCAGAGTGTCCTCGGTCCATTTGAAGGCGGCGGCCTTGGCGTGTTCGCTCAGGTAGAGGTGGCGCATGGCGAACTTGGGGTTGCTGGTGACGAGCCCGCCAGCGGCGCCCGAGGGCCAGCGGTCCTCGTCGTAGAGCCAGGCTTCCATGCCGAGGCCGCGGGCTTCCTCGACGCAGGCCTTGACGCAGTCGAACCATTCTTGGGAAAGGTAGGGGGTGGCGAGTCCGACGCGGGAGTGCATGAAGAACCCGCCCAGGCCCATGCGTTTCATGATGCGGATCTGGCGGCGGAGCTCCTGGGGTTCGAGCTTGCCGTTCCAGGCCCAGAAGGGCTTTCCGCGGAAGGCGGCCCCGGGGGACTTGAACTCTTTGAGAAGGGAGGGATTCATGTCGGCGCCTCGCTTGGGACTGGGCCGGTACATACCTAATACCCGTATAGGGTAGCGGGGGGCGGCCCGCGTGACAGACGCATTATACGCATTTGCGGCGGCTGCGCAAGTCGGCGCCGAAGGGAGGCATTTGCGCTGTGCATGTTTTTTGGGGGGGGCGTGGACGTCGCCGGGGCGGAGATGGTTGGATGGGCCGGGGTGGGGCCGCACGATGGCCGTTGGGGGCGCTGGCGGCGTGTGCGGGTACCGTTCGTGGCCGTCCGCCTCCGGATTGGAGTGTCCCCAAGGGGTTGCTCGCCTCCGCTCTTGGCCGCCGCGCTACGCCGCTTGCGTCAGGCTGCGCAGCCGGTCTGGCGGGTTTTCCTTCACCCGAAGATAGGCGCTCTTTGAGACGGGTTCGCTTTGGGCGTCGGCCAGCGTCTCCAGCGGCTTGCGCGCCATGTGCGGCCCGGTCTCGGACGCGCGGGTCAGCCCATCCACGTCTCGCCGCGAGATGAGGCCTTGTAGTGTCTTTGCCATCAGCGGCCTTTTCATGGTTTGCTGGCCTTCAACAACCGGATTTCGCCATGCGAGTCAAGGCCTCTTTTTTTGTGACCGCTTGGGGTCGATTCATGCCTTCGGGAAGCCCAAGGGCCGCAATCGGCCGTTAATGAATCTCTTCTTGGGGCAAAGGCCTTTTCCCCCTTCTCCCAGCCACTTGCCGTCACGTCACTTGTGGACAACGAAATGGCTCTGGCCGTGGAAGCGGGTCTGACGGGCAATCGTGATCTGGCCGTACTGGCCTTGGCCAACGACCCGCGGATACCCAGCCCGGACGTGGCTGCCCGGATCGCGAACGATTTCTTTACTGAGTGCAAAGACATGCTGCCGCAGTTCAATGGCCAATGGTCGCTGTAGCCCACGCCCGGCTTGTCCCCGGGACAGACGCGGCTCTACGCCGGCGCGCCGATAGCTTGCGTGAGCCAGGCCGGCGGCCGGACCGGCCGGCCGGAGGGGTTGGTGACGGCGTGGAGGGTGTGGCCCGAGCAGACGGGGGCGCCCGTGGCCGCCTGGGTGACGGCGAAGTCGAACCGCACGCGCGCGCGGCCCTGCATGGAGATGACGATCTCCATGCGCAAGAGGTCGTCGTACCTGGCCCGGCCCTGATAGTCCACCTCCGCATGGGCCACGGGCAGCATGAAGCCCTTGGCCTCCATCTCCGCGTAGGGCGTTCCCTGGCCGCGCAGCGCCTCGGTGCGTCCGCGCTCGAACCACTCCAGGGCGCGGGCGCTGGAGTATGTGCCCATCTGGTCGGTGTCGCAGTACTCGACGCGGAACTCCATGATGAATCGGCTCATGAGTCGCCTCAGGTTGTGGGATGTTCCCGGCGCACGGCGCAGATTGTGCCTGATGCGCTGGGGAATGTCGAGGGCAAGGCCGGGGATCCGCCAGGCCGCGGACCGAGGGACGCGCGCTGGATCATGGCGGGAGGTGGCGTGGCCGCAGCGATCGGCATGTCCGGGCAGGAGAGGCCGCCAGAGGCGGCGGCCGGGGCTACGGCGCCACCTCGTCCGCCGGCCGGTTGGCGTCCAGGACGCGGATTAGGTTCTCGCCCAGAATCTTGCGGATGTCGCTGTCCTTGTAGCCGCGCATGACCAGGCCGACCGTGAAGAGGGGCCAGTTGGTCCAAGCCAGAGAGCCCAGGAGGTGGTCGTCGTGCGCGTACTTGCGGTGTTCCTCTTTCCAGCCCGCCGCGTGCCGGGCGCGCTCGCGGGCGGCTTGGGTCGCGGGGTGGAGCTTCACCTGCTTGGGCGCCCAGACGCCGGGCACGTAGCTTACGTCCGTGCCGATGGCGACGTGGCTGGCGCCGATGAGCTTGACCGCGGCGTCCACGTGGTCCAGCAGGGTGTTGATGTTCGCCTCGGGGCCGAGCATGTTGGGGTAGTTGTAGATGCCGATCAGGCCGCCGGTGCCGGCGATGGCCTTGAGTTCCTCGTCCGACTTGCAGCGGGGGTGCTCGAACAGGCGGCGCACGCCGATGTGGCTGGCCATGATGGGCTTGGTGGAGACGCGGGCCGCGTCGAGCACGGTCTGGGCGCTGCTGTGGGGCGTGTCCACGATGATGCCGACTTCGTTCATCTTCTTGACGTACTCGCGGCCGTAGTCGCTGAGGCCGTCGTTGGCGCTCTCGGTGCAGCCGCCGGCGATGTGGTTGCGGCGGTTGTAGGACAGGTGCATGAGGCGCACGCCCATGTGGTACCAGACCTTGAGCCACTTGAACGCGTCGGCGCGGTCGGTCATGACGCCCGGGGGGCCGTTGACGCTGAAGATGATGGCGGTGCGGCCCTGCTTCTTGGCCAGGCGCAACTCCTGCGTGCCGCCGACTTGGACCATGTGCTTGTGGAAGACGCGGCAGACGTGGGCTCGCGCCGCCATGTTGGGCAGGCTCTGCTCCGGCGGGCCCTCGCCGCCCACGGTGTGGACCATGCCGGCGAGCCCGGCGCTTTTGAGAGCAAGGATGAAGTCGGCGGCGCCTTGCGCGTCGGTCGTCATGTTCGTGAAGCGCGCGTTTGTCATCTCCGCCATCCACTCGCCCACGCTCGCGCCGTCTTCGAGTGTCTTGTTGATGTGCTCGAACAGGCCGCGCGTCCAGACCGACGGCATGAACCCGAAGGTGTCGCAGACAATGGACTCGCGGTGCAGCTCGAGCCCGTGCTGCAGTTGGGAGCGGGTGGGTTTGAGGACTTGCAGCGCCTTCTGACGGCGTTTTTCGATGAGGGCTTGCGTGGTGGGCATGGGGCGGACTCCTGTGGTCTGTGGGCGAACCACGGAACTGTACCGGGCGGGGCCATGCGTGTCAACGGTTGGCGAGCCATTTGCGCTGTTCGAAAGCGACGTGACGGCGAGCGGCTGGGAGAAGGGGGAAGTTGAAGGCCAGTGAACCATGGGAAGACCGCGGGTGGCAAAGCAGAACAATGCCTGTTCTCGCGGCAAGACGTGGATGCGTCTGTTCCGGGTGCACGTTGCGATCTTGCCGTTGGCGGGCTGAGGCGCCATGTCCCCGCCGAGGCGGTGTCTTTTTCAACGGGCCGTTAGAGCGAACCCGTCCAGAAGCGCGCCTGTCTTTGGGTGAAGGGGAACCCGCGAGACCGGCTGCGCAGCCTGGCGCAAGCGGCGCAGCGCGGCGGCCAAGAGCAACCCCATGGGGACATTCCGCCCGGAAGCGGCCTCCAACAGCCACAGCGCAAATGTTTCTCTATTTCGGCTGTTTGCGTTCGCGCGGTGCGGCGCGATATACTCAAAGGCTTGCGACTTTGCATGAGAGGCGGCGGCTGATGGCGGGACTGTTGCGGACATGGCGGGCGGTTTTGGGCGAGCGCTGGAGCAGCGAAGGGGGCTATCGCGAGCTGTTGGGGATTGCGCTGCCGCTGGTGATCAGCACTTCGACGTGGCAGATACAGCATTTCGTGGACCGGATGTTCCTGTCGTGGTATTCCGTGGACGCGCTGGCGGCGGCCATGCCGGCGGGGATGCTGAACTTCTCGGTAATGTGCTTGTTCTTGGGCGTGGCGGGGTATACGAGTGTGTTTGTGGCGCAGTACTTTGGGGCGAAGCGCCACGCGCGCATCGGGCCGGCGATGTGGCAAGGGGTGTATGTGGCGCTCGCGGGTGGGGCGGTGATGGCGGCGTTTGCGCCGGCGGCGGTGTGGATCTTTGACGTGATCGGTCACGCGCCGGAGGTGCGGCGCTATGAGGTGGAGTACTTCCGCATTCTGGCGATGGGGTCGGGACCGGCGCTGGTGGCGTCGGCGGTGTCGGGGCTCTTTAGCGGGTTGGGCCGGCCGTGGCCGGTGACGTGGTCGAACATTGTGGCGACGGCGATGAACCTTGTTCTGGACGCCATTCTGATCTTCGGCTGCCTTGGGGCGCCGAGGATGGGGGTGAAGGGGGCGGCGATCGCGACGGTGATTTCGGGGGCGGTGTCGTTGCTGGCGTATCTGCCGTGGATGGCGCGTCCGTTGTTTCGGCGGCGGTACCGCGTGTTCAGCGGGTGGCGGTTCGACCGTGAGCTGTTCGCGCGGCTGCTGCGCTATGGGTTGCCGGGCGGGGCGCAGTTCTTCATTGACATGGCGAGCTTCACGACGTTTATGCTGCTGGTGGGGACGCTGGGGCCGGCGCCGCTGGCGGCGTCGAACATCGCGCTGAACATCAACGGGCTGGCGTTCATGCCGATGATCGGGCTGGGGATCGCGGTGTCGACGCTGGTGGGGCAGTACCTGGGGGCGAACCGGGAGGCGATGGCGGAGCGGAGCGTGTACTCGGCGTTCCATCTCTCGACGTTCTACATGTGTCTGGCGGGTGTGTTGTTCGTGGCGCTGCCGGGGATTCTGATCTGGCCCTACGAGGCGGGGTCGGATCCGGCGGCGTTCGCGGAGGTGCGGCGGCTGACGATTATCCTGTTGCGCTTCGTGGCCTTTTACTGCCTTTTCGATTCGCTCAACATCGTGTTTTCGTCGGCGCTGAGGGGCGCGGGCGACACGCGGTTCGTAATGGTGATGCTGATGGTGGTGGCGGTGGTTGGGCTGGTGGCGCCGAGCTTTGCGGTCTTGCACGTGTTCCACGGCGGGCTGGCGGCGATGTGGAGCGTGGCCACGGCGTATGTGGTGATTCTGGGGTTCTCGTTCTTGTCGAGGTTCCGCCAAGGGAAGTGGAAGGGGATGCGGGTGATTGAGGCGGGGCCGCCGGATGTGGAGGAGGCGGTGGGCGAGTAGTGGGGTCAGGACAGGGGGCCGGGCGAGCGGGCGAGGACGGCGATGAAGCGGGAGGGGAGGCAAGTGTGGAGGGGGACGCCGGGGCGGCCTTCAATGCGGTCGAGCATGACCTGGGCGGCGGCGCGGGCGGTTCCGGGCAACTGCTGCTCGATGTGGGCGTAGGGGATGCCAAGGGGGGCGAGGTTCTGCGAGAGGTCGTCGTCGTAGGCGCAGAAGAAGAGGTCGCGGCCGGGCTGGATGCCGGTCCCGTCGAGCGCTACTGCGGCTGTAAGCGCGGCCGGAAAGTAAGCATGGTTCCAACAAAAGGCGCGCTCGCACGGATCGTCATCGGGATCACCGCCGACCCCATTCGCTGCGGCGGTCCATGGCCAGGCATGACG